>DASXOI010000221.1:0-1689 GCA_036494375.1 Candidatus Udaeobacter sp. | reverse complement strand
CATGTCAGATTCTGTGCCTAGCACAAGCAGTACACGTCAACGCCGAGGGTGGTTCGATGTCGTTTACTCAAACCTGAGTTCGCGGCATCTGTCACGGCGCGAACGTCTCGTTTTGGGAGTGATATGTCTCTGTTCGTTGATCCTGTTTGTTGCTCTTCAACAGGGCCGAATATTTCTCGGAGACGAAATCGGGACGCTCAGGTATTTGAAACAAACGCCAACCTATATCCTGACGCATTTTCGCATTTGGCTGACGATGAATTATTTCATCTTAGCCGAGAAAGGAGTCGCCTCGCTTTGTGGAGCAACAGACTGGCGATTAACTATCTTACCGATAGGAGCAGCCATCGCAGTAATTCCGCTAACTGCCTCGCTGGCGCTTAAGTTGACGGGTTCGACGCGCACCGCCCTGCTCGCTGCCAGCCTGGCGGCGTTCAACCCTTACCTGGTCATGCTTGGCCCGACGATTCGCGCCTATTCACTTTTTGCCGCATTCAGTCTTCTTGCGCTTAACGAATTTTTTCATTGGAGTCAGTGGCCGGGCTGGCGGAACGGGGTGCGATGTGCTGCTGCAGTGCTCTTCTTGCTACTCACACATTTGCAAGGCATTTACGTAGTCGCGTTCCTGGTCTTATTGCTGATTGTTCAAAGCCTTTCGGGTATCAGAAGGTTTTTCTGGGAGTCCAGGACTCTTTTGATTCCCTTGGGCGGAGTGGCGATAATCGTCGGTTTAGCGTACTGGCGTCTCCTCCCCGATATGGCGAGGGTTAACAAAGAGTGGGGAGGAGGCTATACACCGCCAACGAGCCTGGGATATATTCCGCGGGTCTTTACCATGTACATGGGTAACAGTTACGCGGCGTTTTTGTCTCTTCTATTGCTCTCCGCTGGCTGTTGGTCGGCAGCACGAGACAAGCAACCGCTTCTTCTTCTGTGCGGCGCGATCATTGTGGGCCCGATTCTCATGTCCTTGCAAGGAATTGCTATCGATGCTGGGGGGTTCGCGCGTTATCTAATCTTCTCTCTGCCTCTGCTTCTGATCATTATAGCCGAGGGAATCGACTGGATCACGAGACACATCCGGGTACGATGGGCTGCAATTGCGGCCTGGGGTCTCACAGTCCTGATTGTTGCGTGTTGGACGCCCTGCATTCATGCGCAATTTCTGCACCAGACACGATGGCCATTCGCAGAGGTGGCCGGGTTTCTGCGTGCGCAAACGCAGAAAGACGATGTGATCGTTGCTGGATGGATGGTCAGGTTCACACTTTCGCAATTCTTCGACCATCCTGACGATCGCATTCTGCTGCCCAACAAATACATTACCAAAGTCAGTAATAAACTTGATGCGCCTGCGTCGGGCAGGGTCTTTTACGTAACAGGGCGAACGCGCCTGCTCCCACCGTTTACACCTGCGGAGGCCGCTGATATGAACAGACGTTTTGGGCGCGATCAGATTGTGATCGGGCCGGGTACTTTACGCGGCCGCGAGGCAAGAATTCAAGATTTCGGACAACTAGAAATTACAGTTTATCGCGGCGACACCGTGCGCGCGTTGCTCCAAGAATGGCGTGAAGATCTGTTGGGTCGAACGGCGGGGCGCATCTACCCATCTTTTCAAAATGATTATCAAATACTGGCGTTGCTGGAAGAACAGCTACCGTCTGGTCAGTTGGCAGATCATTGGCG
>DASXOI010000220.1:0-1928 GCA_036494375.1 Candidatus Udaeobacter sp. | reverse complement strand
GATTGCGATTTTCGTGGCGTGGGCACGACGAACATTGATTCTGCTCTATTAGCGGATTTGGCACAGAGGACCACGTACCCGCCGATCGTCTATGACGAGACGAACATTTCATCTTTGGGCACGCTTGGCCCCCGGGCCTGGCGGGACACAAATTCGATATCCGTTGACATAGGTTACCATTATTGTCCGTTAGCAGCCCGTTAAAAAATGGCCTTTTTTCCAAAAGCCGAGGATGAACCGCATGGAGTGGCGAGCTACTGCCGTTACCAGGAGCAGTCCTCCTCCACCCAAGAGCCAATCGAACAGAGAACCTTTGTTGCGTTCTATCATGATCGCTGTCAGGAGCAAAGGCGCCAAAATCGTAAAAAACAAAGCGATGATCGCCTTTTGAGCATTGCGCGGTTTGCTCAACCCCCAAACTTTGCGCAGCAGCAGCCCCAAGTTATACGCCGCACACTTGAGCGTATGCACTTTACTCGCATTGGTCTGGCCTCGGACCCACATTCGCCTGCCTCCGCCGGTTTCACACACGTGTGCAAAGGATCGTTCGCATCGTTCGCTGCGCCAACGGTTCAATTGCCGACCTTTCTTCCCTCGCACCCGCCGCCGGTTGGCGCGAAAGGCTTTTTGAAATCTTTCGGGTTTGTTGGTCCAGCGCCGATGCTTGAGCCGCTTCTCAGGAATGTAAGTGCGGAGGCCGCGCGTTTCGAAATCCGCCAGCAATCCATTGTCGTGGTAGCCTTTGTCCGCCACGCCTTCTGCAATTTTCATCTGGCTGCCGGCCAACACCAGGTTCGCCTCCGCCAAACTCAACGTGTTGGGTCCGCTCTGCGGATCGGATTTGTCCGCAAAGGTGACCGTCGTCGCTACAATCGCCTCACTCTCCAGGGCCACCGCGTGTTCGGCCTTGTAGGCCAAATGCGTCCGGCCATCCTTCATTTTCGCAATCCGGCTGTCCGGATCAATCGGACTTTTCCACTCCTGATTGGGAACCTTCTTGTCGGGCCGGTTACGATCCAGGCGTCGCAGGTCTTCCTCCGTTGGGTTTTCGAGCCCCTCAGACTTGGCCAAATCCTGCAAGTACTCTTTCCAGTCCTTCCCATTATCCCTGCGCACGATGCTTTTCATCGCCGCATTGGCTTCCAGCGTCGTCGCATCAATCCCGACCGCCTTGCCCCGCAACAGCCCTTTCTCTTCCAACAGAGTCAGGACAAAGACAAAGACCTTGTCGAAAATCTCTTCTTCCAATCGTTTTCGGATGATGGTCATGGAAGCATGGCTCGGCGTCGCCTCAGTCAGGCCGATGCCCAGAAAGGCCCGCAATGCCAGCGAGTCGGCGCAACGCCAGGCGATGCCGCGCTGGCTGTCCAAGCCCTCAAAGTAACCGATGAACAACATGCGGAAATACACTCCCGGCGGAATACTGGGCCGTCCGCCCTCCTTGTAAAAGGGCGCGCAGATCCCTTCCACAAATCCATCAAAGCCGGCCTGGGCCAGAACTTCGTTAAGCTTGCAGTAAAACGGATGACCAGGACCGGTGGCCAGCTTGAGGGTGGGAACGAACAGTTCGTCCTGAGTGGGTTTGCGTTTGCCTATCGCCATGCGATATTCATAACTAATGTAAAATCTATGTCAAGATATAATTTTGACTTTTTTAACGGGCTGCTAAGCGAAGAGCGAAAGCCTCGGCACAGCCGGAAGCATTCATCGACGACGGATGGATTCGGTCCTTGGCGCCCTTTGCGTCCTTGGCGTGCGAAAAAATTCTGAAAAACAAAAAGCCTTTGTGATCTCTGCGTTCTCTTGCGGTTATATCGAAAAGTCACTTTCTATTATTTTCTCTCTCCGATTTTCCACCATTTCGAACTGTCTCCGCCCAAAACTCGAGGGACAGTTACAACGTGTCGCAAGAGCTTCAAAAACAATAT
>DASXOI010000219.1:0-1971 GCA_036494375.1 Candidatus Udaeobacter sp. | reverse complement strand
AAAGGTAACTTTAGTTACCGAGGCATTCAATGACTTGTGGTGTTAAAGCGAAGTTCGATTCGCATGGTGATCGTTAGTTCCCAAATCCTAATTTGGGAACTTAAGTTACGTCGTCTAACTAGAGCTTTTCCAATAGAATAGTAGCATGGATGACCTCAAAAATGAACTCTGCAAGCGGATTAACCAGCGAATCAACGTGCGTGGATATTGTGTGGTGTACGACCACGAGCTCGGGCACATTTGGCCGCCAGAAGCAGCGCTCCGTGAAAAACAAATTCAACTCATCGAAAGATTCGCCGAACAAAATGGTCTGGCCGTTACCATCCGGGACACCGGAATTAATGCCACCTTCAAAAAGAAGGGGACGCCACACGAGCAAGTGAAGCCGGATTTAAAAACGCTGCCAGATTCCAAGTCGCGAATGCAGGTTTCGGCGCAACAAGACAGCCGTAAAATTACGTCGTTTCGGCGGCCTGATTTCAACGCACACGTCTGACACGCGTCGAAAAGGCGGCGATCCGTCGAAAAAGGCCACCTAAGTTACCAACTTTTGCGGCGACTCAGCGGCGATTCCATTAATGCGCACGAAATCAAATTGTCGCGCTGTAGCATTCGGGAACCGACGCTGAATGCGACAAGTGAAAACCACTGTCGATTTAGAAAAAGAAGATCATTATGAGAAAATTATTGGCTCTTACCTGCTTGGCATTTGTTGCCTACGCCCAGGCACAAACCACCACCACTTCATCCACGACCTCAAACCCTGGCACGACAACCTCGAGTACGAGCAATACGTCGGGAACCGTGACCGATTACACTCCAGGAGCAGCAATCGTTCTCGACCCTGGCACGGGAAAGCCGGTGCACTTCTTCATTGGCAAGAAGGTCCAGGTCTTGGGTCCCGATGGCAAAGTGATCGCGGAGACTGATCTCAAGAAAAATGCCAAGGTCCGCTTGCGCCTGGTGCAGGAGGGGGATCGTACGGTGGTGGACAGGATCGCCGTGGAAGAAAAGTAATTCGTGGCCGGTAAATCATAGCTGATCAGGAGCACCCGCCGGGCAGCAGGTCTCTGCCTGCGCCCGGCGCGCGCCTTGTCGCTGACAAGAATCGGACATCATGGCTCTACCGTGGAACATCGTAATCAAAAATGTTTCGCCCAATGATGCGCGAATTCCGCTGGAGAAAAAAATTCGCCAGAAAATCGCCAAATTTGAAAGGTTCCTCAAACATTTCCCCCCGGACGCGGTGCATTTGCAGATCGTGCTGGAGCGGCATCCGCGAAAAGACCTCTACACCGCGTCACTGACCTTGCGCGTGCCGTCCGATATTCTGCACACTCAAGAGTCCGGACGCGATCTGGTCGGCGCGATTGATGACGCGGTCAAAACGCTCCTGCGCGAGTTAGAAACCTATAAATCGGACCTACGCGGCGAAGAATCCTGGAAACAAAAGGAGCGTCGCCAGAAGCTGCGCCAACTAAAGGCAACAGGCTTTGAAACCGAACCGCAGGCGCAAGGAGAGGGTCCACAGGAATATGAAGACATGGTGCGCGAACTTTTCCAGCGCCACTACAAGGAGTTGTTGCGGCATGCGCGTCGCCACATTTTCCATGACGAGCTGGCCGGCGATCTGCCGAAGGACAAAGTTTCGGCGCGGGACGTGTTGAATGAAGTGGAGCGCCGCGCCACAGCGAAAGCAGAGGAGGGACCGAAGCGCGGAAGCTGGCTGGAGTGGTTTTATCATCTCATTCATGAGGAATTGAAACGTCAGCGCCTGTTACTGGGGCAAAGCAAACGAAACAGTCGCTCGATCGACCAGGGTCAAGGTCCGACGCAAAAGACCGGAACGCGCGGGGCCCAGCCGCGGGCGAGTTCCGTCCCTCGCGATTCTTACAGGCTCCCGGACGAAAGCGTCGCGCGCAAGGACGTTGTCGCCCAGGTCGAGCACGACGTGCGCAATTGGCCTCGGCC
>DASXOI010000218.1:0-6680 GCA_036494375.1 Candidatus Udaeobacter sp. | reverse complement strand
CTGCGTCAGGATTTTAACGTCTTTCCCGGCCGGCTTTGTCATCGCGGCGAAGTTATCGCCCGCGGCGCGATTGACACGGGCGACCAGGTCTTTGTCGATAAATGCAGCTATAACTTTGTGAAGCCGCACAACGGCGATGTTTTTGTTTTCAGGACAAATAATATTCCGGCGATTCGTCCGGATCCCGTTGCCGGTCCACCTTTTTATATTAAGCGACTGGCCGGTCTGCCTGGCGACCAGTTGCGCATCGATTCGCCATTTCTTTACATCAATGGCAAAAAGGCCGCGGGCTACGGCTTCGAACGGGTGATGTCGGCGCGACCGCCGTACCGCGGTTATGCGCCTGGCCACGAGTATTTGGCGAAACCTGATCAGACGTACACCGTGCCGCGCGACGGTTATTTCGCCATGGGCGATAACAGTTACAACAGCTTCGACAGCCGCTATTGGGGACGGGTTCCGGTGGAGAACCTGGTGGGTCGAGGGTTATTTGTTTACTGGCCGTTTTACCCGCATTTTGGACTTATTCGTTAGACCGGTGATGGAGTAATGGATTGTTGGAGTGATGTTCTGAGTCGCATTACTCCATTACCGATTTCCATCGAGGTGGCGCAAACTTTGCCCGGCGTTTACGCCTGGCTCGTGCTCTGCGGTGGTTACGCGCTGGTAATGCTCTTTGCGCCAGTTCGGCGAGCGCTTATCGACGGCCTGCACTGCCTAGGGCGTTACCACCGGATTTGGATCACCTTCGCGGTCCTTGGGTTTGGCTACTTCGTCTTTCAGTTTGTTACTTTCACGCCCATCCGGAACTGGACGGACTTGGAGCTGAGCCAAATCATTTCGTTGCCGCAGTGGGCCTGGCCAAGGTTGAGTGAGATATGGAGGCAGACTCTGTTGCCCGCGGTCGAGGGCGTTGCGGGAATCTTCGACAACGCCACCACTACGTATCCGCTGTCCGTCATCGCGGCGATTTTGATGATTATGAACTGGCGCGGATTGCACAGCGCCTTGTGGCGCGCGCTGCGGAAACGATACGGCTTCTGGGGTTATCTGATTTATCTGATTCTATTGCTGAGCGCATTTGCGTCGCTGCTCAAGCCCATCGTCTTCTGGCAATTACCGGAATGGAGTGGCCTTTTGCCTGCAGCTGGCCTGCTGCGCGTGTCGGCTACAGTTGATGCGACCGCATTTATTTTTGAGTATCTCGTGGGCGTTTACATCCAGGTCTATCTGATCACTGTGTGTCTGGCCTGGATAAGGGGTTTTAGCTTTGAAGAGGGCGAATTGTTCCGGTTCGCCATGAGGCGGTTCAGTTATGTGTTGGAATGGGCGGGCATTGTAGTTGCCGTGAGCACATTAATTCTCCGGGTGCCGCTCGTGCTTGCCTACTTCATCGAAATCCCCCGAGTTCTCGATTATCTCCCCGTTGCGAGGGTTCTCATGAGTGGGTTGATTATCGCGTTTTGTTCGGTCCAAATCTCGCTGGTGCTGCACAACGAAACACTGATTGCAGCGATACGCGCACACATTTATTTCATCCAAAAAAATGCCGGACGTCTCGCGTGGTTTCTGGTGATTTGCGGAATCCACTTTTATGGCATTATGGCGTGCGACGCCATTGTGCGCGGCGCGATCGGCGATCGATTGGGCGCGCTGTTGCTGTGGAAATTTAGTTTCGCGTGTCTGCGAGGTCTGGTTACGGGCTGGCTGCTGGCTTCATGGGTCTGCCTGTTTCGGCAATGCGAAACAAGGAGAATTCAAGAGGAGAAATGGATTCAATATTGATTATGCAGGTTACGACAAAGCGAACGTGAATGCCGCCGCCATCACGCGCCAGAGCAACTCCAATCTCGCTCTGGCTTTTGTTTCGTTAGGTCGCGAACGCAAACGCGACATTACGATTTTCTATGCGTTCTGCCGCGTGGTCGATGACATTGCCGATTCGACGGAACTAACCGTCATCGAGAAACGAGAGCTTCTAACGAATTGGCGCCAGATGCTTCGCACCGGCGGTCCAGACGACCAGCTGCTTGCGCGTGATGTGCGACATTTGATGGACAAATATTCGCTTCTACCCGGCATGCTCGAGGAAATCATTGCCGGAGTAGAAATGGATTTGAGCATTGCGCGATATCCCACCTTTGAAGAGCTTCGTGTCTATTGTTACCGGGTCGCCAGCGCAGTTGGGCTGGTCAGCATCGAGATCTTTGGTTATCGCAACCCGCGTTGCCGGCAATACGCAATCAATCTCGGACTTGCGTTACAAATGACGAACATAATTCGCGATGTGTGGAAGGATTTTGAGGCCGGACGCATTTATCTGCCACAGGAAGATCTGGCGCGGTTCCACTATTCCGAAGCGGATCTGGCGAACCGGCAATATAACGAGCAATTCGTCCAGTTGATGCAATTTCAAGCGTCGCGGGCGCGCGAATTCTTTAGCCGCGCGGTATCCGAGATCCCGCCTGAGGATCGCCGGGCGATGGCACCCGCAGAGATCATGCGCTCCATTTACTGGGCGCTGCTTCGACGAATTGAACTGGACAACTATCGTGTTTTCGAAAAAGAATACCGGCTAAGCAAGCTGGAGAAAGCAGGCCGAATCGCGATGCAACTTCTGAAATCTTTTTTGAATTTGCAGCCGCGCACATCCGTCTGAGTTGCTGGCTGCGTAAGTCTTACGAACAACTAAAAATATGAAAATGAAATCTCTGAAAATTGTTTCGACGTTAGTAATTGGGGTGCTTCTGCTCGGCACAAACCTGTACGCGCAAGGCACGGACTCGCGCATAGGCAGTATTGCGCGTGAACGGGGGCAAAAGGGGGCGATTGAAGCTACACCGCTCACGAAAGCAGAGGCTGACAAGAAATATCCGTCAAAATCAGGAACCTATCCACTGGGCACTCGCGACGCGCATGATGCTTCCGGCGTTGTTGCCAGCCCATATCCGCCGCATGAAAAGTATAACTGCTCGAAGGTTAACCACGGCGGGTTGGTGCTCGACGTGCATGCGAAGCAAGTCTTTGTTTATCCCTAATACCGGTTCGACGGACAAAGCCGGAATTGAGGCAGGTTCGCGACATCTGCCGGCCTCCGCTGCAATGTCGCAAACTACAAGCGAATTATGCGCACGACAATTCTCACGTTTAGTTCGGTCATTGCAGTCAGTTGCTGCATGCTCACATCATGTGACACTCCAGTAGGCCAGGGCGCAGCATGGGGTGCTGCTACCGGAGCCATAATCGGCGGCGCTGCGACTGGTAATGTTCGCGCCGCATCAATCGGCGCAGCCGCAGGAGCCGCCGCTGGCGCTTTAACCGGCAAGATTGTTCAGGAGAATCAGGCTGCGGGATATGGCCCGCCGCCGCCCGGCGGCTATCCATATGCGCGCTGGGCGGGAAGAGCAGGGCTTTTCTACAGCCCTTACACAGCTCGCGTCTACGATCTGCGCGGCGTGCCGCCTGGTGGGCTCACTCGCGACGTTGATACCGGTCGGCTTTTCCGCAGACCATAAAGGCAAGGAGTGGCGGCTTCCCGGCCGTCATTTTGTAATCGACGGCTGCACAAGCCGTCGTTCCTTGAGGAGTTTAGCTCTTCGCGCTTTCCACTTTGCGCTGTAATTCATCCACGATCGCTCGCGCTTCGTCTGTCATGTTGAGCAATTCCGGCCATGGTCGGTGATAATTTTCGCCCGGTAACTTGCGCGTCGCGTCAAATCCCATGTGCGAACCGATGTTCTGTTCGCTCGGAGCGTGATCAAGGGAGTCGCTTGGATTCTTAATGATGGTTGTGTCGCGGGCGGGATCGGTGTTCGCGCACAATCGAAAAAGCACCTCGCTCGTGTTATGCACGTCGCAGTCTTCGTCCACTGCGATGATGTACTTGCTGAACATCATCTGTCCCATCCCCCAGAGACCATGCATCACTTTAAAAGCCTGATAGGGGTATTGCTTTCGGATGCTCACAAAAACCAGATTATGAAACACTCCTTCGGGCGGCAATGTCATGTCCACGATCTCCGGAAAATTCATCTTGAACACCGGCAGCAGAATTCGCACGGATGCGTCGCCGATATAAAAATCTTCCATTGGCGGTTTGCCGACGATCGTTGTCGGATAAATCGCATCCCGCCGGTGCGTGATCGCGGTCAGATGGAAAACGGGGTAGTTTTCAACTGCGGTGTAAAACCCGGTATGATCGCCAAAGGGCCCTTCCGGATGCATGTCGCCTGGTTGCACATAGCCTTCCAAGACGAAGTCGACGTCCGCCGGCACCTCCAAGTCGATGGTTTTGCAGCGAACCAGCTCGATTGATTTTCTCCGCAGGAACCCGGCGAATAACAGTTCGTCCAAACCGTCCGGCAACGGTGCGGTTGCCGCGAATGTGTAAACGGGATCGCCGCCCAGTGTGACAGCAACCGGCATTCGCTCGCCGCGTTCGTAATAGTGTTTGCCGTGGCGCGCGCCGACTTTATGGAGTTGCCAATGCATCCCCGTCGTGTGCTCGTCGTACACTTGCATTCGGTAAATGCCCACATTGCGAGCGCCGGTTTCCGGATCGCGCGTATGAACATTCGGCAGCGTGACGAAACGTCCGCCGTCTTTTGGCCAGCATTTGAGGATGGGGAGATCGAGCAACGAAAAACGGTCGCCACGCTCGATTTCATGCGCCACTTCGTGGCACGGCGCGTCACGCACTGATTTCGGCCGCGCATGCAGCAGATGGATTCCTTGTTTAAGTAAATTCCAGCCTTCGCGCAGATCTGTTGGCGGCTTTGCCTTCAGGATCAGCTGAATTTCGCGCGCGACATCTTCGACGTCGGGAACCTGTAACGCCATTGCCATCCGGCGGCGCGATCCCATGGTGTTAATGGCGACCGGAAATTCCGATTTTTTTCCATCCACAATCGGTTGCTCGAACAACAAAGCTTTTCCGCCCTCTGGCGACTTCATCTCGCGGTCTGCCCATTCGGCAACGAGCAGTTCGGTATCGACAGGAATCGTGACGCGCTTCAGTTCGCCCGCTTGTTCAAGAGCATCCAGGAACTGTCGAAATGAGCGGTAAGCCATAGATCAGACGCGCCGAAATACTCATCCGCCACGTGCCATAACGCGACAGAATTTTTTGACCGGATCTAATGCGATGTGATGTACTGGTAGGATACCGCTTTGCCGTGAGCGAAGGTAACGAGCTTGCCGGGATAAGGGATGCTTGGTTGGAACCATGAATAACAAAACGGATCGTATAAAGGCGCACCAAAATATTCGTCCAACGGTTCATAGGGATAGTACGGGTAGCTGGCGTAATAGGTGTAAACCCAAGTCTCCGTTCTACCGCTGCCCATGTTGCCGATAATTCTTCGGTCGGGCGAACCCCACGCCAGCCATACCGCAGGTCGTGACATCCCAATTCGAATTTGGCCCCGATTTATCAGCGCCTGATCCCTTTGTGAGAGGCTGTTGTAAAGGTGTAGATCGTTAGAAATTCGCGTTTGCGGCGTTGAACAACTGGTGAGAACGAGCGCCCCCGCCGCGACAGCCAATACCGGTGCGCGAAGGACAGAGCAACGCTTCACGCCGCGAGCTAATCATACCGGCTGCCAACGTGGCAAGCCAAACTCCAGTTAGGGCGGAGCAAGATATCGGAAGAACACAACTCTGCCGTTGGCGAAGGTGACGGCTCGCGACGGGTGCACGAACTTTGGCGGAATATATGTCCAGTCGAATGGCCCATACGAGTACGGTCCGCCATAGCTGGGAGGCGTTTCGTAACGTAGATAGACCCACGTTTCACTAGCGCGACCATTCATATTGTTAGGAATTTTTTGATCCGGCGTGCCCCATGCCAGCCATACCGCGTCCATGGTCATTCCGGCGCGGATCTGCCCCTGGCTGACCAATACCTGGTCCCTCGGCGACAGGCTCTGATACATTTCCGGATGTTGTGAAACACGGTAACCAGTAGTTCCGCAACCACTGAAAATCAGCGCACCAGCGGTTATCGCGAATGTTAACGCGATACGCGCCATCCAACCTTGCATTAGGTACGATGATGCGTCCGCACTCTTGCGTCAATGAATGAGGGTGGTTGATTCACTGTCGCGTCCCCAGTAACATGTCGCTGCAATGCAAGACCGTTTCGGCCATCGGATTTCCTATCTGCGCGTCTCGATCACGGATCGCTGTAATGAGCGCTGTGGTTATTGCATGCCGCAGGAATTGCAGGAGTGGTTGCCGCGCCACGAAATCTTGACGTACGAAGAGACCCTGCGGCTCATTCGCATCGCGGCGGAGCTCGGCGTCTCGAAAGTGCGAATCACTGGTGGTGAACCGCTGACACGCCGCGAAATACTCGATTTCGTTAGGCAAATTCCTGAGATTCCCCGCATCACAAGTATAGGTCTTTCGACGAACGGGACGTTGCTCTCACGCGAAGTCACGCCGGGCACAAGAATGGCCGAAGCGCTGCGCGATGCCGGTGTGCAATCGGTGAATATTTCGCTCGATACCCTTGATGCAGCGGTTTATTCGCAGATCACTGGTCGAGATTTCCATGCACAGGTGCTATGTGGGATTGACGCCGCGATCGCCGCAGGATTCGATCAGATCAAACTCAACGCAGTCCTCATGCGGGGGCGCAATGAAGATCAACTGCTGCCACTCATCGAATTCGCTGCAGC
>DASXOI010000217.1:0-2488 GCA_036494375.1 Candidatus Udaeobacter sp. | reverse complement strand
GCGATGTTCTACAAGCCGGTTGGCCTGAGCCTCAATGAGTCGATTAAAGGCAACATCGAGCTGTCGAAACGTCTGTTGGCCACGATGCCCGAGCTGACGCGCATCTTCAGTCGCATCGGCACGAGCGACATCGCCACCGACCCGATGCCGCCTAACGAGTCGGACGTTTACATCTCCTACAAGCCCGTCACCGAATGGCCGAAGACCAAAGGCCGCCCACGTAACAAAGCCGAGCTGATCAAACAAATTAACGCTGAGATGAAGAAGATTAATCCGGATTGGTACATGGTGTTCGCGCAGCCAATCGAGATGCGTTTCAATGAAATGCTCGAAGGCACCAAGGCGGAATTGGCGGTGAAGATTTTCGGCAACGATTACGACGTGCTAGACAAACTGGCCTCGCAATTCAAAGACATTCTCGAGAAAACGCCGGGCGCCGCGCAGGTGGAATACGAAACGGCGGGACGCACGCCGCAGTTACTCCTCAACATCAACCGCGACCACCTCGAGCGTTACAACCTCGAAACCGCTGAGGTGAACAAAGCTATCAGCACGGCGCTCGCCGGCCAGGTAGTCGGCACGGCGGTCGAAGGGGAAGTGCGACACGATATCGTAGTGCGCATGCCGGAGCACTTGCGCGCTAAGAACGCGGAGATCAAAGCGTTGCCCGTCCGCGTCGGCCAGTCTGGATTGATCCCACTCGGTCGTGTCGCCGATTTCGACACTGTCAAAGTCGTGGAGCCCATTCAGCGTGATGACGGGCACCGTCGCGCCGCGCTCATGGTCAACATCGGCGGACGGGACATCGAGAGCTTCGTGCGCGATGCCGATCAGCGCATTCGCGCGCAGATCAAAATGCCCGAGGGCTACATGTATGAATTCGGCGGCCAATTTAAGAACCTGGAGCAAGCACGTGCACGCTTGATGATCGTCGTACCCGCTGCGTTGATCCTGATCTTCGTGCTCATCTATTTCGCCTTTGGCAACGTCCGCGAGGCGCTGCTTATCTACTCGGGTATTCCGCTCGCCATCACCGGCGGCGTGCTCGCGTTATGGGTGCGCGGCATGCCTTTCTCGATCACTGCGGCCGTCGGCTTCATTGCGCTCAGTGGCGTCGCCGTCCTCAACGGTCTCGTCATGATCAGCTACTTCAATCAGCTCCGATCCGAAGGCCGCAGCGTTCACCGCGCGGTCATCGAAGGCGCGCTCACCCGATTGCGTCCCGTGCTCATGACCGCTTTCGTCGCCAGCCTCGGTTTCTTCCCAATGGCCATCGCGACCGGCACCGGCGCAGAAGTCCAGCGACCACTCGCGACAGTCGTGATCGGCGGCGTACTTAGCTCAACGTTTCTTACGCTCATTGTTCTGCCGGTCTTGTGTCTGATCTTTGTGCGCGGTAAAAAACGCGTGCCTGGCAAAAGGGGCGTTCGAGCGGTGCGCGTGCGAGAACCCGAACTAGTCCTCGCCACGCAATAACTACTTCGTCCGACTCCGCACGTACGAAGATGGATACTAAGTCGGGTTGTAATAGTTGGCTCCTTCTACCTCAACAAAAGAAACGCACCGACGAAGCCCAGCAGAACGCCGATTAGCGGACTGAGCAGCGCAAACCAAAGCGAGACGTCCCAGTCCGCGATGCTGTGGTATTTTGTTTTCGCGATCATGACTGTTTCCTTTCGAAGGTTCCGGTTCCGTTCCTGACGCTATCGCGCAATCGCGGCGGATGTGTTTCTCGACAGTTGGTTTGCTCAAGAGTACTCTTTTTGCATGCGCCGCGATCTAGCGACGATTGCCGAGGAAGGGTTGAAGCTGCCACAAAATGAGCAGTTGAAGTTGGCACGGACATTGTTGGAAAAAAATGAGGCGAGGGGAGATCAAGAAACCGACGCAGTGTGGGAACAAGAAATTGAGCGGCGAATTCAACTGATTGATGCCGGGCTAGCTAAAGGCCGTCCGTTCTCGGACGTGCTTAGAGATATCGATCGCCAGCTCGGCAAATGACGCTGATCGTTCTCGGTGAAGCCGGGGAAGAGTTCGCTGAATCCGTCCAATACTACGAATCGAAGGAAGTCGGACTCGGCGCGCGGTTTCGCGATGAAGTAGTGGAAGCGGTTGAACGCATCGTAAGCAATCCCGTGTTGCCACGGTTAAGGCCAAAAGGATATCGCCGAGTAAATCTGCGCGCTTTCCCGCATTACATCGCCTACGTGATTCGCGGTGAGACGATCTGGATCGTGGCGATCGCTCATGGCCATCGGCGGCCGGAGTTTTGGATCGACCGGTAGGTGTTCGTCTTCGCCAACGTTTACCCGAGCTTCACAAATTCACGAAGATATAGATGCGACCTTTTGGTCCCGTGACAAACCACAAAGCGACGAATCCCCTTCGCATAAAGCTATGGCGAGCCAAGGACGTCGCTTCTACTTGACCACGAATGAACCTCCTATGCTCCCGCCTTCGCCGAGCCTTCGACGGACAAGCGCACTAA
>DASXOI010000216.1:0-3739 GCA_036494375.1 Candidatus Udaeobacter sp. | reverse complement strand
CGATCTCTACTGGAAACCGTCACGGCCCGTGTGCGAGTGACGCGTTCAGATAAGCGTGCGCGGATCATCCCCAAACCTTACCGCAGGCATGTCGCTCAACAACATCACTCGGCGATTCCAAAGAATTGAAAGAACCGCAGTTTCGCTCGCGCCTGCCGCGCCGTAGCCTTGCGCGTAGGCTGGTGTTTCTCGGACCAACCTGGATTCAACTTGGTTTCGGCGAGCCGCTGAAACCAACACACTAGCGGCGTGTGCTCCCCAGACTCGGAAATGCTGCGCCATTTTTTCTTTCGCGTTCATTAGCGTGTTTCGCGGACCAACTTGGATTCAAGTTGGTTTCGGCGAGCCGCCGAAATCAGCACGCCAGCGGCGTGCGCTCCCCGGACCCGGAAATCGCTGCGCCATTTTTTCTTTCGCGTTCATTCGCGTGTTTCGCGGGCTCAATCGGATTTTAAGTTCGTTTCGGCGAGCCGCCGAAACCAGCACGCCAGCGGCGTGCGCTCCCCAGAGGTTGCGGCCGACACGGCCGCCGCTACAACAAAACGCCTCGACGTCACCATAAACTCGGCTGAACCAATCCGAATGCGGTCGCCGATTTTTATCTGATCCTCCAGGATACCTTCACTGGTAAAGTTTTCGCCGAACGCTCCCCACGTGAACCGGAGCCTTCCAAATCGACGTCCTGACGATTTTGCCACCAACCGTGATTTCGTGTGGCAGTCCCACGTTCACCGAAATCAGCTTCATGCGACAATGACACGTCGAACTGAATTTACAGCAAGCATCTAATCGGAGGTTCGTTTCGACGAGGCGTCATCTCCAACATGCCAGGCAGGTGTGCTCCTCAGAATTATCCGGCGGGAACGTTCAGAATTCTGTAACCATTCTTCATTTGCTCCGGTCATTTGATCCAAGGGGTTCATCTTTATGGCTATTTCGAATCGTCTCAAATCCGTGAAGGCGTGGCTAGGTCTGCTCTGGCTTGGGTGTGCGCTCTTTAGCTCTTCCTGTGCTAACGACGAAAATTCGTCAGCCGATTCTTCACAGCATCATCGACATCATGGCGGCGGTGGTGGCGGCGGACGTTATGGACATGGACAAGGCGGAATGTTCGATCAGTCGAATCCTTCCGGTTCGCCATCCACGGTTCCGGGACAATAACAACTACGCCTTCGAATAAATCTCGGCGCCGGTCTCAACGAACTCCTTCGCTTTCTGTTCCATTCCGGCTTGAAGCGCCTGTTCCTCCGAAAGTTTCTGTTCGGCGGCGTACTTGCGAACATCCTCGGTAATTCGCATGGAACAAAAATGCGGACCACACATGGAGCAGAAATGAGCTGATTTCGCCACTTCCATCGGGAGGGTTTCATCATGAAAGGCAAGCGCGGTCTCGGGATCGAGTGAAAGATTAAATTGGTCTTCCCATCTGAACTCGAAGCGCGCTTTGCTGATGACGTTGTCGCGGTATTGCGCGCCGGGATGGCCTTTCGCTAAATCTGCGGCGTGCGCAGCGATCTTGTACGCGATGACGCCATCTTTGACGTCCTTCTTGTTAGGCAACCCGAGATGTTCTTTCGGCGTGACGTAGCAAAGCATGGCGCAACCATACCAGCCGATCATTGCCGCGCCGATGGCACTGGTGATGTGATCGTAGCCGGGCGCGATATCGGTCGTGAGCGGCCCGAGCGTGTAGAACGGCGCTTCGTCGCACCACTCGAGTTGTTTCTCCATATTTTCCTTGATCATGTGCATGGGAATATGACCGGGGCCTTCGTTCATCACTTGCACGTGCTGCGCCCATGCGCGCTTGGTCAGTTCGCCTTGCGTGTAAAGTTCGGCAAACTGCGCTTCATCATTTGCGTCCGCAATTGAGCCCGGCCGGAGACCGTCGCCGATGGAAAAGCTGACATCGTACGCGGCCATGATCTCGCAGATGTCGTCCCAATGTGTGTAGAGAAAACTTTCCTGATGATGCGCGAGACACCACTTGGCCATGATGCTTCCTCCTCTGGAAACAATCCCGGTCGCGCGTTTAGCGGTAAGAGGGATGAAGCGTAAAAGGACTCCGGCGTGGACGGTGAAGTAATCGACCCCCTGCTCCGCCTGTTCGATCAACGTGTCGCGATAAATTTTCCAGGTCAGTTCCTCCGCCCGGCCTCCGACTTTCTCGAGCGCCTGGTAAATCGGCACAGTGCCGATCGGCACGGCACTGTTGCGAATAATCCACTCGCGCGTTGCGTGAATGTTTTTTCCGGTGCTCAGATCCATTACTGTGTCGGCGCCCCATTTCGTGGCCCAACGCATTTTCTCGACTTCTTCCTCGATTGACGACGCCACGGCGCTGTTGCCGATGTTCGCGTTGATCTTTACCAGGAAATTGCGGCCGATGATCATCGGCTCGGATTCGGGATGATTGATGTTGGCGGGAATGATGGCGCGACCGCGCGCGACTTCGGAGCGGACGAATTCCGGTGTTATTTCGTCTGGGATGTTTGCACCGAAACTTTCGCCGCGATGCTGCTGGCGGAGATCGTTTGTAGACGCGACGTCTCGTCGCGAATCGTCGGGGGAAACGCGGCGGAGCGCCGCGTCTACCTTCTGCGACAAGGGCGCCGCAGCTACATTTTCGCGGATGGCGATAAATTCCATCTCCGGCGTGATGATGCCGCGCCTTGCGTAAGCCAATTGCGTCACGCATTTGCCGGGTTTCGCCCGCAAAGGCCGACTCGGTGCAAACTTTGAGGTTTGACTGGAGCCTGATTCTTGGGATTTGGAACTTCCATTGGGGCGCTGCGCATACTCCGCGTGCATCTGCGAGAGATACCCGTTGTCCAGTGATGTTACCGCGCGACCCGCAATGGATTCCACATCGCCGCGCTCACGAATCCATTTTGCGCGCAAGGGCGGAAGTCCTTGTGTCACATCGCCGTGAAAATCCGGATCACCCCATGGGCCGCTGGTGTCGTACACGCGCACGGGTTCGTTCACTTCAACCTCGCCCGCCATCGTCTTTGTAGACGCGAGGGAGATTTCCCGGAACGGAACCCGAATGTCGGGATGGAGCTTGCCGCCAATATAAATCCTTCGTGAATGTGGCAGCGGCTTTTCGACAGAATGAACCGAATCTACAGAATTTTCGCCATTCACTTCTGAGGTCATTTTGTCCATTCTGTTAATTCTGTCTGAAACAAAAAAGCCATGCGCAGAAAATCGCATGACTGAAATCGCCAGTCCGGCGTCGGACCCTCGCTCCCTTCGGCGGCATTGCCCGCATCAGGTTCAAGGGGTCTCCAGCACTTTACTAGTTAAAGTGCTGGACTCTCAGCCACGCGGCTCCCCCGCTGTGTTGAATCGAGAATAAGGCCGGACCCTGCGAAGTCAACGCATCGAAATTGCAGGGCGTCTGTGTCAGACGCCGGTTTACAAGGTTCGAATGTAATTACGACCCGGCGGTCGAAAGCGTTGAGAAACGCCATAGCCACCGGGCTGCTATTGGCCTGTTGCCGACTTTACGTTGGTGTGAAAAATGGCCATCCATTTCCCGTTCTCCTGTTTCCACACGGTACCGGCATTATAAATACCAGACATATCCTTGCCATCGGAGGTCCCTTCGAGCTTCACTTTGTACGTCGCGACGATGACATCTTTTTCATCGGAAAACATGTCATAGCCACTGATCTCGAACGACTTCATGTCCCACTTTTTCATGCCGTCCAATTCCTGCTGCAGATTGGAAATA
>DASXOI010000215.1:0-1618 GCA_036494375.1 Candidatus Udaeobacter sp. | reverse complement strand
AGCCAAAGAATCGCGATGAGCGCCCTTCGTGCTTTAACTTTCGCCAGGGCTGAGGCGACGAGCACAAACGCAGTTGCGATCAGTCCGAGACGAAGCTGCCAGACTCGACCGAATTGCGTTTCAAGCAAAACCGTCCCCCACGCTGACGCCGAGAAAGTATTCTTGACCGGCAATTCACTCATGCTCGCGACTTCGAGCCAAAACCAAATGACAGCGGAAAGAAGCGCCGCGATCAGACTCCAAACAGCCAGGCGAAATAAACGCCGCCCGATTTCGTGCAACGCGTTGCTTTCGGTCTGGCCGGTCAAGCCGAGCATAACGAGATCGAAGGTAAAGATTCCTGTGATCAGAATCGACGTGGCGATGTGCACAGCACGAGTAATGATGAGCGTGGTTACCATCAAATTCTCTTGCGTGCGAATGCCTAACGAACGACGACCCGAAACGTGAAGTTTCCGTTTGTCACGTGTGTATCGACAGAAACTACGCGCCACACGACCTTGTATGTTCCCGCGCGGAGCGGCGGCAAAGAAATGTGCAGCAACGCGTGGTCGGAGCGATCCAGATGCAGATCGTGTTGGTCCACTTCTTTCCCAGATGCGTCGAAAACCTGAATGCTGCTAAAGGCGGGTTCGATATTTTCCGTAAATCGAATTCGAACCTCGCTCGGCGATGTTTGTGTGGTGCTGCCTACCCCCGGGTTGGCATCCTTGAGAAAAGCGTGTGCTTCAAGCCTGGCTGACGCAGCCACAAGAATTAAGAAGATGACGATACATTTCATTTGTTTCCTCCAAACAGCGGACGGCCCAGGCTATTCGGGAAAAGATCATCCACGAAAAAGTGCAGTTGCGCGATCACGCCGACGTTATTCCCGGTACGCTCATTGATCGGAATAACAGCCTCCACTCCAACCTGGAAGTATTTACCCGCCCAGACGACGCCGGGGTTTATTGTGCCGGTCGTCTGTCCGTCTTCTCCGCGGTTCAGGGGAGTTTCCAATGCAAATTCCACCAGCGGAATCAACCGATCTAGTGGCGCGTGCAAGTGCAAGTCCTGCACCTGCGATTGCAGGTAGATCAGGCTGTACTCCAGTGCAAAGCCCCACTCCAGCACGTCGGGGTGCCGTTCAACCTCAATATCGCGTTCGCCCGTCTGGACATCTATCGAAACACTGCGGGTGCTCGCGCTCGTGGGAATCGCAACACCGAGCTGTCCTGTAATGGCAAACGGCTTCAGGAACCTCACCTCATTGGGTAAATCGCCAAAGCCTTTGCCGAAAAAAATCCCTGGCGCCCAGGTGCTAAACGAGTCGGCGCCGACCGAGCGCCCGCCGGTGCCGCCGATTTCGACGCCAAGTCCAATTGAGACAATGGCTTCGTGCTCGCCGTTTTTCAGGAGTTGATATTTCCCGCCTAACTCCAGATTGCTGAACCCATTCGCCGCGGGCCCGTCATGTGGATTGAGAGTCGTAAAACTCTCACCTATTTCAATCGCAAAGTCCGGGGTAATGCGTTTCGAGATGTCCACGGAGATGTCCGTCTCGCGCGTTCCACCGTCGTCCGGCGTTCTTATCGTGCTGACCGTTGGAAGTGAGAGTTCGTCGGAGACAAAGGGATCA
>DASXOI010000214.1:0-3537 GCA_036494375.1 Candidatus Udaeobacter sp. | reverse complement strand
GCGGTCGTAACGCCGTGCGTCGGGAAATTTGTTGGGGTCGCGATCATAAACGCCGTCGACCTTTGTGGCTTTGAGGATCACGTCCGCGCGAATCTCGCTCGCACGCAGTGCTGCAGTCGTGTCAGTAGAGAAATACGGGTTGCCAGTGCCCGCAGCAAAAATGACAACTCTGCCCAGCTCAAGATGCCGAACGGCGCGACCCAGGATGAATGGCTCCGCCACATTTTTCATTTCGATCGCGGTTTGAACGCGGGCTTCGACTCCGATTTGCTCCAGTGTGCTTCGTAACGCGAGAGCGTTGATCACTGTGGCTAGCATTCCCATGTAATCCGCCGTGGTCCGGTCCATGCCGCGATCCGCTGCAGAAAGACCGCGCCAGATGTTGCCGCCGCCGATTACCACGGCCACTTCCACGCCCAAATCGCGCACCTCTTTCATGCGTTCGGCGATCTCGCGCACGACCGGGGGCGAGATATTGTCGCGCCCGCCGTGCTCATGCATCGCTTCGCCGCTTACCTTAAGGACGATCCGTTCATAGACTGGTGCTTCTGGTTCCATTGGATGCGGGATGAACATCCAAGCAGAAGGTAGCCATGTTTGGAAAGCATAAACACAAAGCGGAGTGCGGGCGCCTCGCCCGCTGTGTCACGCGGCTTCGCGGGACAACTATCAGAAGATTTTTGGCGGGGGCGCCGAAAACGACGGGCGTGGCGCCCGCGCTCCCCGGAATTAATATGCTGGTCGTAGCAGGGCAGCGTGCCCACGCAGAAATTCCCCTGCGGTCATTCGCCGCTTTCCTTCAAGTTGGACTTCGGCGAGAGAAAGTGCGCCTTTGCCAGTGGCAACGATGAGGTCTTTCTCGCTGCGCAAAACTTCTCCGGGTTGGCCATTGATGTCGACAACTGACGCGGAAAAGACTTTGACGCTTTGACCATCGACTTTCATGAACGCGCCGGGCCACGGATTGTACGCGCGAATTTTTCTCTCGATCGCTTCAGCTGATTCGGACCAGTCGATTTGGCCGTGTTCGCGTTTCAGTTTCGGAGCATAAGTCGCGCGTGCATTGTCCTGCGCAATTCTCGGCGCACTGCCGGCCGCAAGCAGTCGCAAAGATTCAAGCAAAGTCTCGGGAGCAATCTGCGCCAGGCGATCATGCAATGATCCACCGGTCTCGTTAGGCAGAATTTCGACACTGCGCTGCAACAGGATATCGCCAGTGTCGAGCCCTTCATCCATGTACATAACCGTGATACCCGTCTCACAATCGCCGGCCGCGATTGCGGCTTGAATCGGCGCTGCGCCCCTCCAGCGCGGAAGAAGCGAGGCGTGCAGATTTATAGAGGCGAGACGTGGAATTTCGAGCACATCACGCGGCAGGATTTGGCCGTAGGCAACGACGACAATCACGTCGGGCGTAAGCCGGCGGATCGCTTCAATAGCTTGCGGGTCCTTAATTTTCGCCGGTTGGAGAACCTCAAGGAGCGGCGGCTTCCCAGCCGCCGAACGTCCCACGGCGGTTTGGAAACCGCCGCTCCTTGTTAACGCCTTCTTTATTGGCGGTGGTCCAATGCGCTGCTCGCGTCCGACCGGCTTGTCCGGTTGAGTGATGACCGCAACAACTTCGTGTTCGGAATCCAGTAACGCTCGAAGCGTCGGCACGCCGATTTCGCCTGTGCCGATGAAAATAATTCGCATGCCTCGAGAAGCCATCTCCTTGAATGGTAGGGACGGACCGGCGGGTCGTCCATCTCTGTGACGCGCCCAGCGCGTTGTCTGGGAATCTAGCGAAGCCGGCGAGACACCGGCGCACGACGTGTGCGGCCGGCCATCGCTTGCGCCATCATCTTCTCGCCAGCCGTTACTTCACGCCGGCCTACTGACGAACCGCACTCTGTGCAGAGATAATCGAAGATCTCGCGATCAGCCAGAACTAACAAAAGCCGCTCGCGGACCGGCTTCGCGGCTTTGCATTTTTCGCAATAAAGACTCGATGCGGTGAAATTTTCAAACTGCTGCTGGTTCATACGCGCCATCGTTCACACTCTCTAAGATATCGAGCAGAACTTTCACAGGCGTCTGAATGGCGTCAACCACGGTGATTAGATCCTTTGAATAGTATGACAGCACTGGCCTCGATTCTTTCTCGTAAATATCAAGACGCCGCTGGATGACTTCCTCATTTGCGTCGTCGAGACGATTCTCTTTCAAAGCGCGTTTCTTGAGCCGGTAAAACAATGTTTCTCGATCGGGGCACGCAAGATGGAACACCTTCTTCACATCGATCATTTCGTTCATGATCTTGGCCTGACCGACGTTTCGTGGGATTCCGTCCAACACGAGAGTGTCGATATCGGGTTTGAACTTGTGCGCTTCTACGGCCGAATCGATCGCTTCCCGCCACAGCTCCACTGTAACTTCGTTGGGAACGAGCTGGCCCTTACTCGAATACTCAAGGAAAGCTTTGCCTACTTTTGTGCGCGTGTCGATGGACCGGAATACGTCGCCACAAGCGCAATGATAGTAACGCGGGATCGTGCCGAGGGTCTTCCCCTGCGTACCTTTGCCGCTGCCAGGCGCACCAAAAAGGAGAAAAGTGTTGTACCTCATCATGGCGAAACCTCGCTTATACCGTGAAGGGAAGCGGCAAAGCAAGCACCGTCATTCGGAGCGAGGTCAAGGAATCCCGAGGAGTTACCGCTCGATATTGCAACGGGATCTTTCGGCCCGAAGCTTTCCGGCCTCAAGATGATGAAGCAGTCAGGCCGGGATCTACATTCACTCGTCGCCCGCCGCGATCGAAGCGCACGCTCCCGTCAGTCAGAGCAAAGATTGTGTAATCGCGACCGAGGCCGACGTTTCTTCCCGGCAAAAATTTTGTGCCGCGCTGGCGCACAATGATGTTGCCGGCCACAACGATCTCGCTGCCGAATTTTTTCACACCCAGCCGTTTGCTGACGCTGTCGCGTC
The DNA here is from genome assembly GCA_036494375.1 of Candidatus Udaeobacter sp. Taxonomy (GTDB): domain Bacteria; phylum Verrucomicrobiota; class Verrucomicrobiia; order Chthoniobacterales; family UBA10450; genus Udaeobacter. The sequence continues at coordinate 570 of DASXOI010000214.1, read as the reverse complement.
CGTTCTTAACGCTGCCTTGTCCTTTTTTATGAGCCATTGAAGAGAGTTGTTGGTTGATCCGCCTTTGCCAAGGCTACGGCGGACATGAAGCTGATTATTAATCCTCGGTCTTTTTCGCCGCCGGCTTTTTCTCTGCCAAACTAATGCTTTTGATCTTAACACGCGTCAATTTACGCCGGTGGCCGACGGTGCGGTGATAACCTTTGCGCCGCTTGTATTTGAACGCGACGACTTTCTTGTCCTTGCGTTGTTCGACGACTTCAGCAGTCACCTTTGCTCCGGAGATGAGCGGATCGCCGTGATTCATCTCTTTTCCATCGGCAAACATCAGTACGTCACCAAACGTGGCAGTTTTGCCGGGTTCGACGTCCAGAAGATCGACATCAATCGTGTCGCCTTCCGCGACCCGAAATTGCCTGCCACCAGTCTTGATGATTGCGTAAGCCATAGTTTCTCTGGGGAGAAAAAGACGCCCATAATTCCACAATTGACACGATTTGGCAAACGGAAAGGTCGAGGCAAGCGCTATTGGAAGTTTTAGCGCCAACGGCGCTGTCTCATCGCCAGCCT
>DASXOI010000213.1:0-1540 GCA_036494375.1 Candidatus Udaeobacter sp. | reverse complement strand
GCATGAATGGTGAGCGCCCCAGCGAGGAACATCGCCGGCGCAAAAATCAAGCGCATGGTCGACTTCGCCATTGGTTTCCTAGCTCACGGGCACTTTATTCCACTTGCCGTTTTCTTCCTTCCAATTGTAAAGCGGTTTGCCGTCGATCTTGTGCACCGCCGTATCAGTGACTGTCATTTTGCCCGGCTGCCCGGTTAGAAAGAAATCGATGTCGTAAGTTTTTCCATCGGTTCCCTTCATATCCACGCAGGCGAAATATTTTCCGTCGCCGAGGTCCTGCAATCGATCATCGTGGACCTTTATTAAATCGAGAGTGAGATCCTGGCCTTCGTGTTTCACATGGAATTTTCCGTCGCTCTTGTTGGTCTCGGCGGTGATATTCTTCTTTATCCCGGCGGAAATATCAGCAGTGCTAACCTGCTTTTTGCCGCCACCTGCTTTCGGATGCTCTGGATGCTCCTGTGAAAAGAGCACCGACGTGGGCGTAAAGAATAATGTAATGGCTGCTGCGATGATGGTTTTTGCGATCATATGAGTTTCTGGTTTGTTGAATTCTATTCGTCGAAGAGACGCATCGAGCAACCACTTTATTTCGAGAAACGTCTTTGGCGCACTGTCGCGCAAAGAGAAGTTTAGCCAAAATCTTCAATGCAGATCTCCATTATTATCCCCGTATTTAATGAGGCGCCGTTAATCCGCCCGTTTCTCTGGAATCTGCGCGAGCGAACTCCTGGGGCGGAAATTATCGTCGTCGATGGAGGCAGCGCTGACGGCACCGACCAGTTGGCCCAAGGCCTCTGCGATCACGTTATTCGAACCGGCGATCGCAGCCGTGCAAAACAAATGAACATTGGAGCCGATGCCGCATGCGGCGATATTTTCTGGTTTTTGCACGCAGACGCCGAAGTCCCGCTGGAATCCTTGCACGAAATTGAGCGCATAATGCGTGATCCAACAGTCTGCGGCGGTTTCTTTCGGATTCGCCTGCCGGCCGCGCCGGCTGTCTACCGACTGACGGACGGCTTCGCGCATTACGCGGGGCTACTACTTGGAATGCGATGCGGCGATCATGGAATTTTCTGCCGGCGGAGTGCCTTTGTTGACGCTGGGGGATTTCCAGACGTGGCGCTCATGGAAGATGTGGAATTTTTCCGGCGACTTCGCCGCTGCGGTCGCGTCGTGTATAGCAACAAACGAATTGAAGCTAGCCCACGTCGTTATGAAACAGTGGGACCGACACGCCTCACATTTGCCTACGGATCGATTGCAACGCTTTATCTTTTCGGTGTCTCCCGGTCCACGCTTGCCCGGATTTACCGACGCATGTGTTGTGGTCCGCACGAGCAGGCGATTCTGCCTAAGTAGCGGCGTATAGGAGCCAATCTAGATCAACCCGCGTTGGCCGTGCGCGCGCTGAAGCCACCCGGTCCGAACCAATAGTAGGACGGAATAAATAAGAGGAGGGGAACATGAAAATCGTGAGTTTAATTACTGCGTTGGTTGCGACAGTCGCGTTGACTGCGCTTGGCCAGGAGGGCGT
>DASXOI010000212.1:0-12545 GCA_036494375.1 Candidatus Udaeobacter sp. | reverse complement strand
CACCTGGATCGTTTCGTCGGCGGCGCCACCGAAGAAACGATCATCGCGCGCGTCGGCGAAGGGATCGTGAGCGCGATCGGATCGGCCGATTCTTATAAGGACGTGCTGGAAAATCCCGATCGCATTTCAAAAGCCGTTCTGGCCAAGGGCCTCGACAGCAACACGGCGTTCGAAATTCTTTCCATAGACATCGCGGACGTGGATGTGGGCGACAACATCGGCGCAAAGTTGCAAAGCGAACAGGCGAACGCGGACAAGAATATCGCCCAGGCGAAAGCGGAGGTGCGCCGCGCCGCGGCAGTAGCGGTCGAGCAGGAGATGCGCGCCAAGACGCAGGAGATGCGCGCCAAAGTCGTCGAAGCCGAATCCCTCGTGCCTCAGGCCATGGCGGATGCATTTCGCTCCGGAAACCTCGGCATCATGGATTACGTGCGAATGAAAAACGTCCAGGCCGATACATCGATGCGCGAATCCATCGCAGGTGGAGACAAACCGCGGACGGATCGGACGTGATTCGTTGAAGGGTTAAAGCGTTGAAGCGTTTTTGTCATTCTGAGCGAAGCGAAGAATCTCTAATCAGTTACAGAACGACTGCCGCCTGGAAGAACTGAGATGTTTCGCTTCGCTCAACATGACAACGACAGTCTTGCCCGGTTTAACAATTTAAGGATTCAACCAAGGCGATAGCCGATGCTTGCGTTTAGTCTGGATAATCTACTTTTCCTTCTGCTAATTGCTGCCGCAGCTTTGTTTCAGCTGTTATCGAAAACGATAAGCAAATCAAAAAAGAGCGATTCGAACAAAACATCGAGCTCACCGACGCCACAAACACCTCGACCAATTCAACGCGCGCCACGGGAATCCGATGCAGATCGGATTCGTAAATTCCTCGAAGCGCTGGGTCAGCCGCCAAGTTCAACTCCCCCTTCGCCCGTTCTCCCGCGTACTAATATTCCGCCTCGACCACTGGCACCTGTACAACCCCCTCCAGCGCTCCCACGTGTGTGGCGATTACCTCGTCAACGCGCAGAGAAATCGGACGTCAGCCAAACAGAAAGTACTCCCCTTGAACAATCGGGCGGATTACAGCAAATCCTTCCACCAGTTGTTCCGGCTTCGGCTGCGGCAACGTTCGAAGTTCATGAGGCGTTCCAAGTCGAGCCTCAGCAGTCGTCGATGATCGACACGGCTGTGGAATCTGACGCCACGGCAAGTCAGGTAGTTGTCGAACGCGCAGGTTCCAAAAGAGATATCGCCACGTTGCTCGGATCGAAATCGAGTTTGCGCGATGCAATCCTGATTCGCGAAATTTTAGGGCCGCCTCGCGGTTTGCAGACACTGGATGCGACGCTGTAATCGTCGAGCCATTGAGGGTTTTAAATCATCAGCCAATGCGAGTGACCCGGAGAGCAATGCGAAAATCGCCAATGCGATTTGCCAGTGTTTACGCGGCGGATTCTGCCGCCTTTGCTCGCTCCACCGCAACGGCAAAATATAGTCAGTCACAGTCAATCGCTCTGCGCTTCGTACGGCGAAGCGGCTACAGTTTGTCGCGAAGGTGAGCTTCGCGTACGCGCTTATAGATTCAGAACCCTAATCGCCGGAGTGGCGGAATTGGCAGACGCGCTGGACTCAAAATCCGGCGCTCTGCCAGGTAAACTGTCATTGGTTGCAACCGGCAACAAACCCCACCGGCTTCATAGGATCGCTAAAATTTTGATTGCCGAATGGGTAATGATCCGGCCACAATCAACACCGAAAGCACAAATGAAAACATTACTGATGTTGATCGTCGGGTTGATGCTCGCAGGCTGCGGATCAATGGAAAACCATGTTCGTAATCGTGATGCGGTGGATCATAATCGTTATTTAGTGGCCCATACCGCGGTGGACACGCTATGCGCTTGTCCCTGACGATTACGCAAAACATTTGGTCAGTGTGCTGACTTGTTGATGAATCATAGTCGCTCTTAACGGCGAGTTCGGTAATACCCGTGATGCCAGTGTGCATGGTGATGGTACCAAACCCAGGTGGCCGAAACAGGTGGCCCATGCATTGCGACCGAGGAGTTCATCACATATGGCCATTCAACTTTGGGGCGTGGTTCGCAGTTGTTGTGGCTTTCGCGATTGCATCGCACGTCCCACGCGAAAAGAAGAAACCGACGGAACAGCACTACTAACTTCTCCCTCACAAATTCCGCAAGTTCACCACCGGAATTCTGCACGCGTAGAACAAAGTGCCGAAACAACATTCCTAACTTCTCCCTCACAACTCCCTCCAATTTAATTTCGTAGTCCGCCCAAATGTTGGCCGTAGCCCAGACCTTGCTCGTCGGTAGGGCGCGCCGCGGTCATACCGCGTCGCAAAAATTTGCGGACGGCTCGGCGATCCGTCCCTACGATTGGGAATGATGCGAAACGTCGCGATCTGGCTCTTTATTGACGGCTGAGTTTCGCAAGGATATCCATGCGAGAGAGGCGGCAGAAAAAGGATTGCTTCTCTTCAACTGCAATCGCGATTGGAATTTGAGCTTCGTTCCATGCTTCGTAGTATCAAATTTCGCTGATGCCGGCGTGGCGGAATTGGCAGACGCGCTGGACTCAAAATCCAGTGGCCGCAAGGTCGTGTGGGTTCGAGCCCCTCCGCCGGCAATGATTCCGTATTCGATGTTCGACGTCGAATGTTCAGCGTTCGACCGCAATCGATCTGTCATTTGGACTCATCTGGAAAAAAACGCTTCCACACCGATTCGTAGGGATCACCAGCTTTGCTCTCCGGATACTTCTTCCGCACATCTTCCAGTGTCATCAAGGAGCCATCTTGACTGGGATCGGAGGCGCTCACTGCGCTGGCAATGTCTGCCAACCATGGAGGCGCAGGTTTGTCTTGCAGCTTTTTAGTAGCAGTCTCCTGCGGCCGATACAACGGACTAACGTCGACGAGGCGAACGCTATCGAACACATTGAACATTGCGCCTGATAAAATCAGCAATCTTTGACCATCCAAACTGAACTGTGGAAGTCCGATTGAGCCGCGAAAGACAACAGGCTCGGCCGGCTTCTCCCTCTGCGCACTCTTTGCGACATGAATCCGACCGTAAAGCGACGTGGCGACGAGACGCGTGGCATAGTCCCCTGGTCCAACGATCAGTCGCATAAATTGGTCGCGGAAAGTCGGCGGAGGGATCGGCGTGACTTTTCCATCGCGGAGATTGAGGGTTCGCACGCTGTTCCAACTCGTTAGGGTAATTTCGTCATTGCCGGGACCGAAAGCGATGCCATTTGGAAGGAAACCTTCGGATAATCGAATCGAATCCTTTCCGTTTATTGGGAATACCTGGAGATAGTCGTCGCTGAATGAAAACAAAGCTACCTTCCGCAGTGCTGGCGCGTCGGGATCCACAGACACTGCGACCATGCCGCTGTGATACGTGGCGAAAGCAAGCGCCACGATTTTCATGTCCGTGAGTCGCTTCGATCTCTCGACGAGCTGTCGGAAGGTCCCCTCGACCTGGAAAAAGGCACATTCGGCCTCATTCGTGCCGCGCGCGTTGACGATGACAAGCCGATCCGACTCGTTTGACCACGCAAAATTGATGCGTGAACCTCGAAGCCGCTGAATTTCCAAGTCCTCCCCGGTAGGCTCGTAGGTTCGATTTTGCATCGACCATCGCCAGACCTGAATCTTGCATTGCTCGTGGCCAGCGCCGGCAGGCGCGGGCGGTGCTGCCTGTGTGGGCGCGGCTTGCACGGCGCTCTCTCCATCGGCAGCCGATGCAAGCGTCGGTGGAATAATCAACAGCCATCGCCCGTCGGGGCTAAAGGATGCAAAGCCCGGTTGCACAATCTGCAGAGGGTTCGCGGGTGTCGGCTTATCAAATAACGATTGTGCTCTGGGTGACATTGAGCGTCCCCCATTCCAAAACAATAGCTGACCATCACCTCCCACAGCGAAAATTTCGTTGTTGCTTCCTCCCGGAATGAAGCTCGCTGCCAGCAATGCATCTTTTTGGTAGACCACAGCCGGCGCGGCGGGCGGACACCAAATATGTTGAAGCAATAGATTGGTAGCCAGCCTTGCTGCTTCCGTATCCGAAGGATTGCAATTCAGAGCAAGTGCGAGGTTCCGGAGCGCAGTGACATCTTTTATCGGATTGTCGGTGCCAGTGTCTAAAACGGACTTTGCGTTTTCCCTGAGACTTTGGCCCTTCTCGACCAGTGCCTGACGCTGTGTCTCCAGCTCTTCGGCCTTTTGCTTCGAAAGCCGCGACGCCCGTAGCGACACTAACCAGAGCGCTGCGAAGGCAATCAACATGATTACGCCGAGAAGGAAGACCGTTACGCCGAAAACTCGTTCCCGCTTGCGCTTCTCCAGCAGGAGGTTTACGCGTTCGCTCTCGGCCTTGCGCAATTTTTCCTGTTCTTCAGCGCGCTGACGCGCTTCCTCCAACTCCTCAGCCTGGCGCCTTTTGGCTTCCTCAATTTGCTTCCTGCTGCGCGTGACAAGCAGCCGCGCCTCCGGAGTTGCACCGAGAATCTTCGCTTCTGGCGAATTCAAATACGCCTCTGCTTCACGAAGTTCCACTTCATCCAGAAGATCATCCGATCCGCGCTTGACGTATTCTTCTAACTCCGCGCGAATTCGCTCAGCATCCTGGTATCCGGCAAGCCACTTGTGGTTCGACTTTTGTATTGGTTCGATGAAGCGATCGTGGGTCAGCTCATGAGTTATCGTGCCGGAGCGATCTTCACGGCGTATGACGTGAGCTTCTTCCAATTCTTTGAGCGCCAGGCCCGGGATTCTCCAGGTAGCTCCAGGCGCACCGCGAAAAGCAAGACCGCGTGTTCCGGTAGGAGTGATCAGAGCTGTTCCAAACCAACGGCGCAATTCACCTTCTCCAATTCTGCCTTCGCTGGCGGCCGCAGCCTTCTCAACGGAACGATCGTAATAGCGCGCCAAAGCATTATCCACGTCCCCGAACCGTTCGATATATTCGGCCGTGATCAGACGCGATCCATCGCTGCTGACGTTCGGTCCACTCTTCCATTCCGAGGGCAGGTTTTCCCAGAGCGATTGGCACACCACTTGAAGCTGAACCGGTTCCACAAATTCGCCGCATGTTTCACGGAACTTGTCTCCTTCCGCTACCCGGATCTCAGAGAGCTCCGCCATTAATTCGTCGGCTGCGTTCGGGTCGAAAGAAAGGCCCCAATTCTCGAAAGGTTTCACCACCGCGGAACGGGCCGCATTGCCGCGCAGGCGCTCCAAGTGCATACGTGGGCGCAATTTCTCCGGGAGCAAATCGTTGAACGGCTCCAGTTGGGCGATGTACTCCTCACGCATGACGAAAACAACCTTCATCGTCGGCAAGTCATGCAGGGCCTGCGCCAGCTGATCGAAAAATGGGCGCCGTTCCTGCCAGCGATGCTGATTGGTCGTAAAGAATTCTTCGAATTGATCCAAGATTACGATTAACGGTGGCGGGCTCTCCTCGTCTGCTGCTGGAGCAGCAATCAGCGGTTTGAGAAACTCAGACAACGTCGTCTTAGCATGATCTTTGATCGATTGGCCGTTTGGTAATGTTGTCGCCCAGTACTGAAGCGCGTGGTAAACAAAAATGTTTTGCACGCTCTCGGGTGGAACATCATTTGGGAGTAAGCCATGGACGCGTGCGGATCGTAGAACCTGGTACTGCTGGTCCTCCAGGCGCGGGATGACACCTGCCCTCAACAATGAGCTTTTGCCTGCTCCCGATTGCGCATAAACGAGAACAGCCCGGTGCGCGATGATCAATGAGAGAAGTTCCTCCGTCTCCCGCGTGCGACCGAAAAATCGATCGCTGTCCTCCTTTTCAAAAGGCCGTGGGCCGACGAAAGGCGAATCGCTCATCCCCGGCTGAAAGCTTCCCATCGCACTCGCAGTTCCTCGCAAAACTGCTGACAAGTGCCCCAATAAACTTTTACCTGCGCACTTCCAAAATACGAATCGAGGTACTTCACAGCCTTGGCCGCTTTCTCTGCCTGCTCGCCTGGCGCCTCAGAAGGCTCAAGTTGCACCGCGATGTGCGTATTACCACTGTCGCGCAGCTTGTTTGCAAAGAGCCGGAAGAGCACCAGAAAATCCCAATCCGACAAGGTGTACCCAAGGAAAAGCAGCGCTCCTCCCAACGCACGGTCGACTCGATGCGCGAGTGATTTGTAGTCCCGGGAAATGTTGATCAGGAACTCAAAATAATCGTCCTCAGTTACTACCGCCGATTCCGCCCACGGCGTGCAACCGTGAAAGTGATAAACAAGTGGATTCGCTACTGAATAAGCAAAGTCCGGATCAAAACTTGGCGCTTTGTCAGGGATATGCCGGTTCCAACGACAGATCGCAAGGCGCGCATCTCGTTTCTTGTACTCGGTCAGCGCACGAAACATCCAATCGTCGAAGTTACTCGTGAGATAGACTGGAAAAGGAAGATCGGCCAAAACCCGGTGCGGCTCGTTAGGCCACCCCGAAAAGTTCGGTGACGGCAGACTACCATAATTTTCCGCGAACGCCTCTTTCGGAGCCATGATGTCATCGGTCGCTGCCACGTATTTCGCCACTCGCTCCAGCTTCGTTTGATCGTCGAGAGGATAGGCGTAATCAGCCGCGAACTTGAGCGCGATCTGTTCCTTCGACGGATAATTCAATTTTGCCCATTCTTCCGGATCAGCACCTACGGGAGGCGCTGTGCACGCACCCGAGCCAATTACCGGCGTGCATTTGTCGTCTCTGATGCGCTTCAATAGCCGCTCCCAAGTCTTGTCGTCTAATTCACGACCGCTCTTCGACGGCAGAACGTCCTTTGATTCGGCGGTAACCGGGTCAGCGCTCATTTCTTCGTTTGTTCGAAGGTTGTCCAGCGCTCGTTCAACTGCGATGAAAATTCTCGGGCTGTCCCCCAGAAAACCTTCATGTCCATCGCGCCGTAAAATTTTTCGAAATATGCCTGATGCGCCGCGCGATTTGGATCGGTTTCATCTGGAGGTTTTAGCACGACGATGCTGCTGAATTGTTGCCGTGCGCGCAAAGTCTGAAAGAGGACGCGGAAATTCCAGTCGCCCAAACGATAGCCAATGAACAAAAAGCTGGTGGCGGCAAACGCCTGTTGCACGACCTCGGGTAGAAGATCCGGTTTGGCGGCCATGTTCGCGAGAAACGTTAAGTAATCGTCTTCGGTCAAAACGAGCGACTCGGAAACGTCGAGCGCGCCATGCAAATGGAACACAAGCGGATTGGCGGGCGTTGGTTTGTAGCCGGGCTCTTTTTCGAAAATCGATTCCACGTGCTGCAGAATGTCCTGCCAACGGCAGATCTCGCGGCGTGCGTCTTTCAATTTCCATTTGAGAGCGCGAACCATGAAGTCGTCGTAATTCGTCGTGATAACAATTGGCAGCGGAAGACCAGCGAGAACGCTGTGGGGTTCACCGGAGTTCCCAAACTGTGGTGGCTGGTTGTACTTCGGCGGACCGGCTGCGCGCAGAATGTCTACGACATCTTCTTTTGGCGCGTTCGGATCGGATTGTACAGCCGCATACTGCGCAACACGCACAAGATCTCGATCCGGGAATGGATAGGCATAGCGCTGCGCGAGCTCTTCCGCGACATCGGCGCCAAGAGGAAGTGCGCCATAACAGGCGCCAGCACCCAAGAAAGGAGTGCACTTCCCCGACTGAACCCTGCGCAGGAGCCGATTCCAGTCCGCTTCTTGAAGTTCACTCGTCACATCAAATAGACTAACGAACGGGTGTGATGATTAGGGATTTGTGCGTAGGATGTCAATACTGCTATTTAACGCAGAAAGTTCCACGGCAAAGCATTGAGCATTCCGCTCTCGTTAGGCAACGAGGCAACGAGGCAGCGCAGCAGCTGAACGTGGCGTTGTACGTCCGGCTGCCTGCCGCAGATTGTGTCGGTAACACTTTACGCTTGTATGCGTGAGCGAGAACCACAATGTTCATTTGTGAACGGGAAAAACGGCCACGAGAGCGCAGGCGTGCCGCGTGAGTTTGTAACTACCCGCTGGAGTTTGATCCTTTCGGCGGCCAACTTGGGGAGTGAAGAACAAAAAGCTCGCGATGCGCTGGCTGAACTTTGCCGGGTTTATTGGCGGCCCATTTTTTTGTTTGTGCGGACACGCGGCTATTCGATTGAGGACGCACAGGATCGCACGCAGGATTTCTTTGTTACAATTCTAAAGAACGACTGGCTGCAGCATGCAGATCGCAACCGCGGGCGGTTCCGCTCGCTCTTACTGAGGTCGCTCCAAAATTTTCTCATTAATGCGGCGGAGAAAACTCATGCCCACAAGCGCGGCGGGGGCGTGGAATTTATTTCCTGGGACGATTGGATGGCGGAAGCGCCGTCAGACTTGGGCATTCCCGGCGCGACATTGGAGTCGTTACCGCCCGAGCGGCTTTTCGACCTCACATGGGCAGCCACCGTAGTTGAACATGCGCTTCAAAGGCTGCGTGAAGAATGTGAAAGCAAAGGCAAACTCTGGCTTTTCCAGGCACTAAGTTCCCATCTTACAGACGAACGCGATGAAGTTTCATATGCCAGACTCTCCGCGGAGTTGGGAATCGCTGAGACCGCCGTTAAAAAACAGCTGCACAACATGCGTCACCGTTACCGCAGTCTGCTGCGCGATGAAGTCTCGCAAACCGTGGAAGACCCTGCCGACGTGGACGACGAGATCCGTTACCTGTGTAGGTTACTCGTAACAGGAACCGAGTAATTGCAATGACAGATTCAGGTCCACGCTCCGATCAGCTTCAGAGCGTTACGAACGAACACGCAAAATGCGAGAAGTGTAGAGCAACCGTGCGACTGGACACTGGAATTTGCGTGAGCTGTCTCTTGCGCGAGGGACTGGAAGGCGGTGACGACGTATCTCAGGCGTTTTATCAAACCGTCCTCGACGAGGTGGACGCGCCGCACAAGTCCTGGTTCCTGGGAAATTACGAAATTCTCGAACAGATCGGTTGCGGCGGCATGGGCGTGATCTATCGCGCCAGGCAACGGCATTCCCGCCGCATCGTTGCAGTAAAGCGCGTCCTCAGTTATCGCGCCGATTCACACGAAGCGTTGGAACGTTTCCGACGAGAAGCACAGGCAGTGGCCAGTCTGGATCATCCAAACATCCTTCCGATTTATGAAGTGAGCGAAAGCGAGGACGGCCTGCCGTTTTTCAGCATGAAGTTCGCGGAGAAGGGAAGCTTGCAAGAGAACGCGGCTTCTCTGCGCGATGAACCGCGGAAGTGCGTGCAACTCATGGCGAAAGTCGCGCACGCTGTCGAATACGCGCACAGCCGTGGAGTTCTCCATCGCGACCTCAAACCGGGAAACATTCTGCTCAACGATCGAGGCGAGCCACTGGTCAGCGATTTCGGTTTGGCGAAGCTACTGGACGGCAACAACGATCTTACAAGGTCGCTGACCACCTTCGGAACCGCAGGTTTTATCGCGCCCGAACAGGCCGGTGACGCAGCCATTGATCTTACCCCAGTTGCCGATGTTTACAGTCTCGGTGCAGTTCTGTTCAACGTGCTTGCCGGACGTCCACCGTTTCTGGGTTCGAATCCGGTTTCCGTGATTCGCCAAGCCTCTGAAACGCAAGCGCCCAAACTACGCTCCTTGGTACCCTCGCTTGATCGCGATTTGGAGACGATTTGTGCACGCTGTCTCGAACGCGATCCAAAAGCGCGCTACCAGTCGGCCGGAGACCTTTCAGCCGATCTTGAACGCTGGCTCGGCGGCCATCCAATCGTCGCCCGCCCGGTTTCACCCCCAGCCCGGATCTGGCGCTGGTCGCAGCGTAACCCCAAACTGGTTGGAGCAGCGACTGCCGGTCTGCTTTTAGGCGCGGCTGCGGTTTGGTTATTTCGCGCCGAACTCTTCCGATCTTCGCCGTTTAATCCCCCAGACAGAAGTATTGCCGTTCTACCATTTACCGATTCCAGCGAGACAAAAGATCAGGAATATTTGTGTGACGGCATCAGCGAGGAGATTCTCCATACCTTGACGCAGGTTAATGGTTTGCGCGTAATCGGCCGATCTTCGTCATTCTCATTAAAAGGAAAGAACACAAAGGAGGTGGGAGAAAAGCTTAACGTTGCAAATGTGCTTGAAGGAAGTTTGCAGCGCCAGGGCAACCATGTTCGTGTGACCGCCGAACTCGTTGACACGCGAAACGGTTTTCGCGTTTGGACCGAAACCTATGACCGCCAGTTGGACGGCGCGTTTGCACTCCAGGACCAAATCGCCCGGTCTATCGCCGATGCGCTCAAGATCAAGTTCGCCGTTCGGCTTTCCGCCCAGGAACAACCCGGCAATGGCGTACACGACAGTTATCTGCAGGGACTTTTCACGAATGTAAGCCATCCGACAGGAGCAAGCGGTATCGGCCCTGGGGTGGCGGTACAGAATTCATCTGATTCATTCACAGTTTCGGATTACACATCTCCGGAAGATTTCGACCCGCGCCGCCCGGATACTCGCGTGGCCGCTGTGCCTCTAGCGACGGGATTTACTTCTAGTGTGGGTGATCGCGCATCGGAAGCCGGTCCCCGAACAAACAAAATTACAGCGGACGTAATCGCCGCGCCTCCGGAGATGGCATTCAACACCGGTGTGCGTGAGCACGCATTGCAAACCGCTCTCCGAACGAACACCATCACAGCGGACGTGCCCGCTGCGCCTTCAGAGACCGCGCTCAACACTAATATCCGTGATCGCCCATCGGAAGTAAGTCTGCGAACCAACAAAATTACAGCGGACGTAACCGCTGCGCCTCCAGAGACTGCACTCAACACCAGTGTGCGCGATCGCGCATCGGAAGCCGGTCTCCGAACCAACAAAATTACGGCGGACGGGCCAGTGTCCCTTCAGGGGTTTGTTAAAGATGCAAAAGGCGAACCGATTAAAGGCGCAGACGTTCGGGTCGAATCGCGAAGCGGAAAAGAGCTCTTCAGCACAGTAAAGACCGATACACAGGGCCGCTATATTTCACAGGGACTGCAACCGGGCGTTTACCGGGTGACATTGCTTGTGAGTGGCGTGATCAAGGCGTCGATCATGAACACGCAGACCAAGGCGAATCAACCGACTCAGCTGAATTTCGATCTCAAGACAACGTCCCAAGCAGGTAACATTGCAAAGAGCGGAAAGCACATTGTATGGATGCCGGGTCGTACCGGGACTCATCTCGGCGGTAATTGGGTGGAAGTCGACGACAAAGGAAATGAGCAGTCCGGTTCGAAGACTCAGACATACACCGCTCGTAGGTGGTAATTTTGGAAACAACTACAACGAAGCAACGAGCAACATCAAGGGTCGTACAGCGGATGTCGCGCTGAAAAAACGCTTCTAATCTGTACCACGGCCATGTAGGCCGTGTGCGCGCGACTCGCAGAGGCGCGGCTCTAGCGACAGTCCACTCGCGGAGACTTCGCTTTTTCCCTCATTCCACAAATGATTTGGGAACTTCGCGTCGTTTTTCCTGTAGGAATCAGTGAATCATCATATCTATTCATCTATGTTTATTAAATCATTGCAGATCGGGTTAATGGGGTTCCTCCTTTGTGCTGTAAACGACGCGTGGGCGGGACCAGCAAGCATTCAGGGCATCGTCAAGGACGCTCAGGGAAAGCCGATTAAAGGCGCGGATGTTCGGGTTGCGTCGCAAAATGGCAAGCAACTCTTCAATACGGTAAAGACCGATACACACGGTCGCTACATTTCACAGGGCCTACAACCTGGCGTTTATCGAGTTTCGCTCGTAGTCAACGGTGCAGTGAAGGCTGCCATTGGTAATACCAAAACCAAGTCAGATCAGACAACGCAACTGAACTTTGATCTGAAACCCGTGGCGGCAGGGCAAGCGAGCGCCGAGCAAAAGAAAGGGAAGCACATGGTCTGGATGCCCCCGTCTACGGGCAGTCATACGGGTGGTCGCTGGATCGAAGTTTCCGATGGGGCAACAGAGGCCGGTACTTTGAACGTGAAAAGAGCCAGCGGGGAACAATTACAGCGTGAAATGCACAGCATGGGCAATCCTAACACGGGCAATTAACTTCGCCGACGCAGGTCAGCCGTAAAAGAATGCACATCTGAACCTGTCGTTTGCGTCACCTCGTATAACGGGTTCCGAAAATCAAGCGTTGGCTCATGTTACTTTGTAGCCTTCTGCGAAGACGGGTTGGCCTTTAGAAGTATCAGCCTGTCGTCATGTAGCCTTCTTCACCGTGTTCGTTGATGTCGAGCCCTTGCCGCTCGATCTCAGCCGGAATCCGCAGGCCGATTGCTGCTTTCACGAGCGCGCCAATGAGGGCGCTTCCCACGACGGCAATCGAGATCGTGATCACGATTGCTTTTAGCTGCTCGATCCAGAGCACATGACCAACAATCCGCGCCAGGCCATTTTGCGTCGCTGGATTGACCGAGCCGCCGGTGCTTAGCGAAAGATTCGGATCCACGCTCGCGGTAGCAAAGATACCGGTGAGAAATGCGC
>DASXOI010000211.1:0-6433 GCA_036494375.1 Candidatus Udaeobacter sp. | reverse complement strand
TCGGCGAGCTTCACTTTCTTTGCGTGCACGCGCAGGATTTCTTCGCGGCCTTTGACGTCTGGCAAATTGACGGTGATCTGGCGATCGAAGCGTCCGGGTCGCAGCAACGCCGGATCGAGAACGTCTGGACGATTGGTTGCTGCGATGATGATCACGCCTTCCTGCGTGTCGAAGCCGTCCATCTCCACGAGCAGCGCATTTAATGTTTGCTCGCGCTCGTCATGTCCGCCGCCTACGCCATGGCCGCGGTGACGGCCGACCGCGTCGATTTCGTCGATGAAAATGATGCACGGCGCGGATTTTTTTCCTTGCTCGAACATGTCGCGGACGCGCGAGGCGCCGACGCCGACGAACATCTCCACGAAATCGGAGCCGCTAATAGAGAAGAACGGCACATCAGCTTCACCCGCGATGGCGCGCGCCAACAATGTCTTGCCAGTGCCGGGCGGGCCAACCATCAACACGCCTTTGGGAATACGGCCACCGAGTTTCTGAAATTTTTTCGGATCGCGCAGAAACTCGACCAGCTCCTGCACTTCGTCTTTAGCTTCCTCCACGCCGGCTACGTCACGAAACGTGATCTTGTTTTTATCACGGGCGAGCATCCGCGCCTTTGACTTGCCGAAATTGAGCGCGCCTTTACCGGCCATGCGGATCTGCTGTCGGAAGAGGAAATAGAGGACCAACAGGAAAAGCGCGATCGGCAGGAAACCCACCACCGTCTGCGCAAGCATGTTTGATTCTGTTTTGATGGCGGGCTGCATGCCGGCGTCCGCGAGCTTCTTCTGCAGATCATTAGTGAAATTCAAATAGACGGTTGTGCGGAACGGCATCGGTTGCGAGGGCGCTGCGCCTGCACCCTGCCGGATGTACGCGCCGCGCAGTGTTTGCGTAGGCCGGCCATCCTCGACGACCAACTGGAGAGGATAGTTTTTGTCGCTAACGATCTGCTTGTTCTCCAACAGCTCGAGAAAACGGTTATACGGCACGTCTTCAACCGGCTGCATCCCGCCCCGGTAAAAGAGCATCGCCATCGCGATCAGACTGAAAGCGATAACAATGAGAACAACGCCGCGCCAATTAAAGTTCGGTTCGTTCCCGCGCTGTTTGTTCTCTCTTTGCGAGTTACGATCAAGTTGAGGCATAAACCAATTTACGTAGAGAAAAAGTTATCATGAACGACTTGCAATGCAAAACGACACACCAACCTGATGTACTAATGTTCGTGAATTGCGAGGTTCGCGGTTGGGTGACTGAAAAACTGGCATGAAGAGCATGCCTCGCCCTTGGCAAAAAGACAAGGGGGAAGAGGCGCCGGGCGCAAGCTCTCGGGGGAATGCGCATACTGTTAAAATAGATGTTCGGTTAGTCTCCTTTCCCCTCTTTGACGTTCGAAATGATCTGCCTCGAACCAAAATCTGCCGCTTAACACCGCGTCCGCGGCCCTACCCCGCCTTCGTTAAGGGGAGTTAAGGTGAAATAATTCCAGTTCGTGACGTCAGTTGCCGCAACGTTTGCTGCAGTTCGCTCAGCCCTTCGATTTCGCCTACGACACGCTGCAACGATTGCATCGCGGCAGCGACGTGCTCGAGGAAATGTTTGTGGCCTTTGACCAAGCCCAGAAATCCGTAAGCGCCTAACGCTTGCATCAGGCGTTGCATGGCGCAGAGCCGCAACTTCAGATCGAAATCGCCGTTAATCGCGATTCCGTTTCCAAGCTGACGCTCGCGATAGTGTGCGGTCAACTCTGCGCGTTCGTCTTCTGTGAGATCGACATAAGGGTCATATAGGAGCGATGCGAGATCGTATTCGGCAAGACCGGGTCGCATTCCCTGGAAATCGATCAGGTGCGCCTGACCGTTTCGGATGATGATGTTCTGCGATTGAAAATCGCGGTGCACCAGGACTCTCGGGAACGATGCCAAACGATCTGCGATTTCCTGCAGCGCAGGAAGGGACGCCAGCTGTGCGAGCCTTTCGTTCTCGATTTTGAATAAGCGGCCGAGGCAATTCTCGAAAAAATAATTCTGTTCCCACAGGTAAAGCTCAGAATTGAACTCGGCCGGCAAATGCTGCTTCATCTCGATGCAAACCGATTCGGGCAGAGCATGCAGCGCCGCGATTTGATCGAGCGCCGATTCGTAGAACGCGCGGCGCACCAGCCAGCTTTCGTTGCAATAGCTGTAGAGGTCGCGCTCGCCAAGGTCTTCCAGCCAGATCAAACCTTCGTTAGCGTCGTGAAAGTAAATCTCCGGCACGCGAATTCTGTGTTTGGTAAGAAAATTCGCAATTGTGACGTAATGGCGATTTTCTTCCCGCTCCAGATTGTATTTCACTAAAATGAGCGCCTGCTCCGGCGAGCAACGGATTCGATAGAATTTGCGATCTGATCCGCCTTTTTGAATTGGTGCGATTTTTATCTCGCCGACATCCAACAGCGGAAAGTGCTTCCGCGTTCGTCGAACAAGCAGGTCGGTTCTCATAAATCAGATGTCGATGTCGTGATGGATGCCAGTGACCTGTTTTCGGGAGCGGACAATACAAGCCTCCAAGTGACTTTGGGAAGCAATTTCTGCATCCGGCCACAAAATTGTGTCTTCCAGGATTGCATTTGCGCCGACGTGGCAATTCGACCCAACCACAGAACACCCGCGAACTTGCGCCGTCCGATCGACATGAGCGCTTTTCGCGACCGCCTCGCCCCAATCTCGCGTTTTCACGTAGGCCGGTCGCCAATGTTTGTTCGAAATCAGGCGGTGGACATCGAGATATTCTTTGCGCGACCCGATGTTGAACCAATTTCCGTCATCCAGCGCAATACCGCCGATCCTTCCGCCTTCCTTGATCCAATCGATCAGGATGGGGATGAATGAAATTTTCCGGTGGGCGGGAATACGGGCAAAAATTTCCTGGTTCCAGACGGAAATATTGGCGTAATCGAAGTTTTCCTCGGGATTAGATTTTTTTGAAATCTCGACGATTCGGCCATCGCGCATGACCACGCCAGCACCGAGGCCGGTGTTCCGCCTAAGGGCCAGCGTCACATCATTGCCGAAGCGAAAATGTTCGGTAATCAGCGGCTCGAGTGCGACGTCCGTCAAAATATCGCCGCTGTAAACGATGAACGGTTCCTTCCCAAGAATGGGTTCTACATTTTTGATACCGCCGCCTGTTTCGAGCAAATCCGGCTCGTGAATAAGTGTGGTGGGGAATCCAGCGTACTCGCGCTCGGCAAAGAAATTCTGGAACAATTCAGGATGCCGGTGCGTGTTTATGACAAATCTGTTCACTCCCACGCTTATCAAATGATCTAGCGCGAAAGTAACGAGCGGCTTTTGAAAGATCGGGATGAGCGGCTTCGGCAGCTCGTCAGTCAATGGACGCAAGCGCGTGCCAAGACCAGCAGCTAAAACGAATGCCTGTGTGATGTCGTTCACGAGCAGAAAATCGAGAGATCCTCCCGCCTACGCTAAAGCTACGGCGCGGCAGGCGGCTTTGTTCACAATGGATACAGACAGGCGACGTACGCTTGCTATCTCAGATAAAGCGTACGCGTGCCGAAGTCGATGATGCCATGGTGCCGTCGCAACGTTTCTGCCCCAAGCAACCCGGCGACCGGCGGCGATCCTTCCAATAATCCGTCGTGAATCAGTCCTTCAAGGTCTATCACGCCAACGTCCTTGCCCCTGATACTGACTGAGCCGACGGTGAGCTTGCGAATATTCGCCACACGCACGCCGCGTTCTTTCAGATTCACAGCCGAGGAACTATATGGCGTCTCGCGAGTGGCAATTCGCATCCGTCGAACGAACGAGCGGTGCAAGAGCGTTGTGAACGAGCCCGTATCAACCATGAGTTTCGCGGCTGTTCCGTTCACCGATCCGGTAACATAGAGATTGTAACCATCGCTGACCTGGATCGGAACAGCGCGTAAGCCACGGCGACTGAAACCGGGGAAGCTCCCGAGGACATTTGGATCGGTCTTCAAAATCAGTAACTGCTTTTCACAATCGAGAACTGCTTGTGTCGGAAAAAGGATGTCTGCTCCAATGATGCCATCGATCTCCGGTTCGTGCGCCATTCGCGCAGCGCGCGCAGAACCGCCGAGATCCACCGTGACGACAGGCTCATCGACAAGAGACAGGCCGCCGATTCGCAGTTCACGCGCAATCGCCACATTGTTGAACGCGCCGTTGATCTGGACGCGTGCGGGCAAACTTGAGTCGGACGTGATCGGTTTGAGTCGAAAATATGCGCGGCGATTCAGGGCAATTGCGCTCACGGGCGCACCGCTATCCACCGTCAACCAGGCGGGTTTGCCGTTAATGAAGGCACGCAGCAACAAGTGATTTTGTCGCGAGCGCACGAGCGGCAATGCTTCAAACTGCGGCGCTGCCCGCGCGACAGCGCCGTACGACGTAGCAGCCAATTCGATGACCAAACCCAAGACAGCGCCGCAAACCCACAGCAAACGTCGTGCGCGCAGCAGATGAGTTGAGGTCATCGGTGGCGGGGAGATTACACGCTTATTTTTTGCCGTAAACAAATTTGCGCGGTTTTTTGCGTTGCCGTGAAGGCGTGACCGATGATTAACTCCTCCGGCGAGCCAACCGCCCCAAATGACCACTGCGGAAACCGACGCACCTGCGAGCAATCAGAAGTTCGTTCGCGGGCTCGGCCTGCTCGACTCAACGATGCTCGTGGCCGGTTCGATGATCGGTTCGGGAATTTTCATTGTGTCGGCGGACATTGGGCGATTGGTTGGCTCAGCCGGATGGTTGCTTGTGGTGTGGGCTGTCACGGGGGTGCTCACGATTGTCGCCGCGGTCAGTTACGGTGAGCTCGCCGCAATGATGCCCCGGGCGGGCGGCCAGTATGTTTACCTGCGCGAGGCGTACAGTCCGCTTTGGGGATTCCTCTATGGCTGGACGCTGTTCCTTGTGATACAAACCGGAACAATTGCCGCAGTCGCAGTGGCATTCGCGCGATTTCTCGGCGTGCTAACTGACTTGGTTTCGCCGACGCAATGGATTGTTCCGCCAATCACCCTGTCGCAACGCTATGCCGTCAGCCTTTCTACCCAGCAACTGGTCGCAATCTTGATTATCGTTCTCCTTACGTTGGTAAACACGCGTGGGTTGAGGCTCGGTAAGTTAATCCAAAATGTCTTTACCTCTGCCAAGACATTGTCGCTCATAGCATTGATCGCGCTGGGCATTTTTGTAGGACGCAACGCCGACGCGCTGCATGCTAATTTCACGAATTTCTGGACGCCGACCGCAGTTTCTCCAGTCACATCGGATCTGCCGTTCGTTAGCGCTGTCTCTGCGGCTGGCGGCGCGCTTGGAATGTTGATCGCAGTTTGTGTTGGCCAGGTCGGTT
The DNA here is from genome assembly GCA_036494375.1 of Candidatus Udaeobacter sp. Lineage (GTDB taxonomy): Bacteria > Verrucomicrobiota > Verrucomicrobiia > Chthoniobacterales > UBA10450 > Udaeobacter. The sequence continues at coordinate 1,051 of DASXOI010000211.1, read as the reverse complement.
CGCTGTTTTCGTCAGATGCGTGGAATAATATTACGTTCACTGCTGGTGAGGTGCGCGACCCGCGCCGAAACATTCCGTTGTCACTTTTATTCGGCACCGCCCTGGTCATCACATTGTATCTGCTGGCGAATCTGGCTTATCTCTGTGTGCTTCCGTTGGATAAAATCCAACACGCTCCGGACGACCGCGTTGGCACTGCGGCGATGGAAGTAATGTTCGGCGGCGCAGGCGCTGGGATCATGGCAGTCGCTATCATGGTCTCTACATTTGGGTGTTGTAATGGACTGATTCTGGCAGGAGCGCGTGTGTATTACGCAATGGCGCAGGATGGGTTGTTCTTTAAAGCGACAGCACGGCTCAATTCGAAACACGTGCCCGCCACCGCTCTCGTGATGCAAGGAATCTGGACCGCGGTGCTTGTACTTCCCCGCACGCGAAACATTGATGCCACAAGCGGGGCCGTGAATTACGGTAATCTTTACAGTAATTTATTGGATTACATTATCTTCGCCGCTCTGATTTTTTACGTGCTGACAATCGCAGGGATATTCGTGCTTCGGCGAACGCAGCCGGATGCCGAACGTCCGTACCGCGCATTGGGTTATCCGATTCTGCCGGCGCTCTACATGGTCGGCGCCACGGCAATCATGCTCGTTCTGCTCGCCTACAGAGCACAAACGACGTGGCCGGGTCTAGTGATCGTGCTGACGGGTGTGCCGATATATTTTCTTTGGAAAAGAGCAAATCGAACCCGGAGCGAAATCGCCGCGCCGCACGATAGTTAGCGAAGGAGAACACAACGCATGGCAGGTTTATTCGCAAAAAAACCGTTGGAGCGGCTAATGACCGAAGCGCAGGATGTTGGAGAACATTGTCTCAAACGTTCTCTCGGGCCCGTTAACCTGGTCATGTTGGGTATTGGAGCAATCATCGGCGCGGGTCTGTTTGTGCGAACTGCCGCGGCAATCGCCGATCGCGCCGGCCCTTCAGTCGTGCTCGCGTTCGTCGTAGCAGGAATCGGCTGCGCATTTGCCGGCCTGTGTTACGCCGA
>DASXOI010000210.1:0-5048 GCA_036494375.1 Candidatus Udaeobacter sp. | reverse complement strand
TATAGCGCCGGGACAAGTTTGCGATGGGTAAGATCACCCGTAGCACCGAAGATCACGATGCTGCAAGGCTGCGGCACCGGCCGCGCCGATAATCCTTCACGCAGTGGGTTAGGCTCCGGTTGATCAGCCGCGCGATTCATTGTCTTGACAAATTATTCAATTTCTACGCGGTCAGACAGTGTGAATAATAATAAGCAGCGTCAACTATCAGCAGTTAGCGAACGCAAACGTTGGATGTCCACTTGGTCCTGTTCTCGCTGGGTGCTTTTGCCTCTAATCAACGTCTGCAGATCGAGATAGGGAACAGTGACGTTTCTTCGCTCATTGGAAAGGCAAACAACGCTCGGCGAGGGCCCGTCGCGATTCCCATTCAGCCAGATCTTTCCAAGTGCGCGCTTTAACGACGAAACCACGTTTTCGCGCAAATGGCCTCACAACGGAAAGCTCTCGATCCAAGCTCGCCCCCAGCGCATGAAACTCTGCCGGCGTTTGTGGCGGTTGCCGTCTACGAACGACTTTGGACGTCTTCACTTATTTTAGATTGGCAACGGAAATCTGCTCGTTAGGTCAATAACTTTTTTGCGCACGTTCTCGATCGCGCCTTCGTCGTTACGCTTGTCGAGCGCTTCTGCAGCAAGCTCCGCGATCTCGAGCATCTCTTCTTCTTTCATGCCGCGCGTAGTAACCGCTGGCGTGCCGACGCGAATGCCGCCCGGCTTGAAAGGCGAGCTGGTGTCGAACGGGATGGCGTTTTTGTTCACGGTTATGCCGGCGCGATCAAGAACTTCCTGTGCTTCTTTGCCGTTGAGATTCTTCGGCCGAAGGTCGACAAGCATCAGATGATTGTCGGTTCCACCGGAGACGATGCGATAACCGTGTTTGGCTAAACCGGCGGCGAGGGCTTTCGCGTTAATCACGACCTGTCGCTGATATTCGCGGAACTGCGGTTGCAGCGCTTCGTGAAAACAGACCGCTTTTGCCGCGATGACGTGCATGAGTGGACCGCCTTGCACGCCGGGAAAAACGGTGGCGTCGATTTGCTTCGCGAATTTTTCTTCGCACATCACGATGCCGCCACGTGGACCGCGCAAACTTTTGTGCGTGGTTGTGGTTACGAAGTGCGCGTGCTGAATCGGGCTCGGGTGTTGGCCGCCCGCAACGAGTCCGGCAATATGCGCCATGTCGACAAAAAGAATCGCGCCGACTGAATCGGCAATTTGTCGCAGCCGCGGGAAATCAATGATGCGGGGGTAGGCGGATGCTCCGGCCGTGATCATTACGGGCCGAACTTCCTCGGCTTGTTTTTGCAAGGCGTCGTAATCGATTTGCTCGGTCTGCTCGCTCACGCCATACTGCGACACCACGTAGAATTTTCCGGAGAAATTTGCTGGATGCCCGTGCGTGAGATGGCCGCCGTGCGCCAGATTCATCGCCAGAATCTTGTCGCCGGGTTTCAGCATCGAGAAGTAAACGGCCATGTTTGCCTGCGCACCGCTGTGTGGCTGTACGTTGACATGCTCGCAGCCGAAAAGCCGTTTGGCGCGATCGATTGCCAATTGCTCGGCGGTATCGACGTTCTCGCAGCCGCCATACCAACGTCTCCGCGGATAACCTTCCGCGTATTTATTGGTCATCACGCTACCCTGAGCTTCCATCACTGCGCGACTGGTGAAATTCTCCGACGCGATCAGTTCGATGTTCTCACGTTGGCGTTTTTCTTCCGCGGCAATCGCATCAAAGATTTCGGGATCCACTTTGCGCAATGCATCGCCGTAAGGCGGCGCCGATGGGGAAGCGATCGATCCGGGGTCAAATTGGCGAGAGAGATGGTCCATGGAATAAGAAGATATCTCCGACGATCGCATCGCACCAGGGCGGACAAGTTCGCCCTGTTCTACAAATGCGAGCACACTCGGCAGAGCGTTTCTGATGGTGCGCGCGCAATCCTCGTACACCTCGCGGCCGAGACCGATCGGGTCCGGGAGATCGCGCCATACCGTGGTGCCAGGTTCTTCAAATTCACGAAGTAAGAACGTTTTTTCTGCACTTTGTGGAAACAGCGTTTGAATCGTTTCAAGGTGCGCGCCGGTCATGGCGAAGATGTGCGTAGCTTGATCAACTAGCGCTCCAGTCAGCGGCTGGCTGCGCAGACTGCTGATATCTATGTCTTCCGCTGCGCAAACTTCTACAGCATACAGGCTAGGGGGCTGCCCGCGAACTGCGTGCACGCCCGCCGATGCGACTTCGATGTCCTTCCGGTTTCCAGTCAACCGACGAAAAAGCCCTTCTGCTATGGGGCTGCGACAAATGTTACCTGTGCAGACGAAGAGGACGTTTTTCACGGGTCGGAACGCGCAGCAAACGCGTTTAGCAAAATAAAAGCGAACGTGTCCAAGTCAATTTCCGATGGTCCAGGGAGCGTTGTTTCGTCAGTGATTTGTAGCTTCTCGCGGCGGCGCATAGCAGTTATTGTGATCACCGTTCCATCGCTCTCCAGCAAATGAACGTCGAGACGCTACGCCAGGTTCCATTGTTTGAGTCGCTCGATACCGAGGCGGCTCATGAATTGTGCGAGCTGCTTGAGACCCTCGATTGTAAAGCGGGCGCGCTTTTGTTTCGCACGGGCGACGAAGGCGACGCGATGTATTTGATCGAGCGGGGAAGGATCCGTATCTGCGTGCAAACGAAGGACGGACATGAGGTAACGCTTACCGAACTGCGCCGTGGCGATTTTTTTGGGGAAATGGTCCTGCTTGATGGGAAGCCGCGCTCCGCCGACGCACGAGTTGCGGAGGACGCGCGGCTGGCTGTGCTTTCGCGCGAGCATTTCCTTTCCTTTGTTGGCAGCAACCCAAATGTTGCGCTGGAGATGCTTACAGCTCTTACCAATCGGTTACGCCAGACAGACGAACTTTTGCGACACACTGCGACCCGTAACGTTAATGTCGAGGAAGCAGCGCAGCTTACGCTCGCCGATCGCGCAGCGGATCTCATCGCCGAATTTGGCGGCAGTTGGAAGTTCATTCTTGCCGCGGTAGTCGTCGTCAATATTTGGGTATGGATAAACATGTGGTTGGCCTGGATTGGCAAAATCAGCTTCGATCCATATCCGTTCTTGTTGATGAGCACTGGGATTAACGTTCTCTCTATACTGCAGGCGCCAATTATTCTGATGTCGCAGAATCGGCAATCGCACAAAGATCGGCTGCGCGCAGAAATCGATTATCAGGTTAATTTGAAGAACGAGCTCGCGTTGAATGAGATCCTCGAACACTTGAAAGCGCTCGAGCACAAGTACCGCGAGCAGGAGGTCGACGATTATGACGTCACCAAGGTTGAATAATCCGGCTTCGCCGACTCGTGGAACATCCTGTCGGAGGTTGCCGCGTTGACCGCTCTGAATATCGTCCTGTTCCATCTCCTGTATGAAAAAACTGCTTCTCAAGTCAATTCTGATTTCGACGCTACTCATCGCGTTGCTAGGGTGTGCCGGTCCAGCCCCCAGCCCTGAACAACAAGCGCGCGATTCAGACCAGCAGAAAGAAGCCGATCGCCAGCAGAAGGAGTTTCGAAAAAGTTTACCTCCCGTAAGTAACCCAGGTCAGGGCTGGTAGACGATTGAGCCTGGTCATCATTACGGGGGAAGCCGTTAGACATTCGAGTTTCGTCGTTGAAACTCCGCAATGCGGTCGCGCTGGAAGCGAATTCGATATCGGCTTGAGTGGTTAGGACTGGTTCTTGCCGCAAAACTGGTCCCGTTATGTTCGCGACGGGCGTGCTATCGCATCGCTCAGGCAGTAGGAGCCCTGCTTAGCTTTGTTGATCGGCAGCGGTACCGGGTGGCGCTGAGCAATCTAGAGGTCGCATTTGGCGATCAGTTCTCGCCCAGGGAACGACGAAAAATTGCCCGTGAGTCATTCCAGCATTTCGGGCGGACCATGGTCGATCTGCTGTGGAGCCCGCGCCTAACGCCGGAAAACTTTTCTCAGTACATTGATTTGGAAAATTTCGAGGAGACGGCGCGTGACACAGGGCCCGAGCGCAGCTTGATGATTGCCTGTTATCACTACAGCAATTTTGAATGGCTCAGTCTCGCTTGTGGTTTTCTCGATCTGCAAGGGACAATCATCTCGCAGGAGTTTAAGAATTCATCTCTCGATCCGATTTTCAAAAGATTGCGCGAACAATCCGGCCACCAGTTCGTTCCGCGCGAACGCGGCATCATGCGACTTTACAAGGTGCTTCGCCGGAAGGGTCGCACGGCGATGCTGGTTGATCTCACAGTGCCGCCGAGTCAAGGTGCCGTGGCAATCAATTGTTTTGGATTAGAAACAAGCGTCACGTCGGCGCACGCATGGCTGCACGAGCGAACAGGCGTTCCCATCGTACCCGCGCACACGGAACCACTGCCGGGCGGATGTTACAGGCTGGTGTTTCACCCAAAGATCGCCAACACCGCTGGAATGACGCCCCATCAAATCGCGCAGGCTTGCTGGAATTCTTTTGAGCCCTACGTGCGTAAAAACCCGGCACCCTGGCTTTGGATGTACAAATACTGGCGCTACCGGCCAGCACATCCCAGTCGATCCTACCCGTTTTACTCCAACTTCTATCGGCCGTTCGAAAATATGGTGGAAGCCAACAAGGCTAACGCGAGCGACGAAGCGAGGTTGTAACAGGTGTTGCCGCCCCTCCTGCGACTTCGGCTAACACCGCAGTCTTTCGTTAGCGATCGCTGCTTCTTGTGTTTCAAGCTTGCGATATTATAGCCACGCGAATAGTTGAAACATGCTGTGGAGGCGATCCGGCTTTTTAAGCTTCTCAACCGCGACCAACGCAACACGTTTCTCGCTTGTTTTCTAGGTTGGGCGCTGGACGCGTTCGATTTTTTTCTGCTCACGTTTGTAATCGTGCCGATGGCGCATGATTTCGGTAAGAGCGTCGCCGATCTCAGTTACGCCATTACGATCACGCTGGCGATGCGCCCCGTTGGCGCGTTCATTTTCGGTCTGCTCGGCGACCGCTTTGGTCGGCGAATTCCGTTGATG
>DASXOI010000209.1:0-3792 GCA_036494375.1 Candidatus Udaeobacter sp. | reverse complement strand
TGAATCCAATCGGCGCCTGCTGCCTCGACGCGATGAATCTCTTCAGCCAGCCGCGAGAAATCTGCCGCAAGAATGGACGGAGCGATGATCACTTTTTCCATGGAGTGATGGCCTAAAGGAGTAATGCACGAAACGCAAGCTTGTCAGCGATGCAATCGTTCCATCGCTCTAAGATAAATACCCTTGACGGCGGGCTGCACCTTCTCATGTTACCGCGTTTCAGCCGGCCGAATCGTGCCGCGTGAACGCGTTTGCTTCGAGCTGGACAGTGCTGCTAACAATAATTCATGTTCAACGGATTTTTCGGCTGGCTATCCAGCGACATTGGGATCGATCTGGGTACTGCGAATACGCTTGTTTACGTAAAGGATCAGGGGATCGTTTTACGTGAGCCGTCGGTAGTAGCGGTGCAGGCCGGCACGAACCGAGTGCTGGCTGTCGGGGACGAGGCCAAACGCATGTTGGGGCGCACGCCGGCGAATATCGTTGCGGTGCGTCCGCTTAAGGACGGCGTGATCGCTGATTTCGAAGTTACCGAAGCGATGTTGAGGCATTTCATCACCAAAGTGCACAATCGCAAGGTGCGGGTGAAACCGCGTGTCGTTATTGCGGTGCCATCAGGAATCACAGAGGTGGAAAAGCGCGCAGTACGCGAATCAGCTACGCATGCGGGCGCGCGTGAAGTGTATTTAATCGAGGAACCCATGGCAGCGGCGATCGGTGTCGGTCTGCCCGTGCAGGATCCTGCAGGTAACATGATTATCGATATCGGCGGCGGAACGACAGAGGTCGCTATCATTTCGCTTTCCGGAATTGTGTTTAGTCGGAGTGTCCGCGTTGCAGGCGATGAGTTGGATGAGGCGATCGTGCAATACATGAAGCGCGCCTATAATTTGATGGTGGGTGAACGCACCGCTGAAGAAATCAAAATCAAAATCGGATCGGCGTATCCGAGTGAAAAGGAAACAAGCGTCGAAGTTAAAGGCCGCGATCTGGTCGCTGGTCTGCCCAAAACACTGATGATCACCTCTCAAGAAGTGCGAGAAGCTTTGCTCGAACCGATCTCGACGATTGTCGATTCAGTGCGCATCACCCTTGAGCGATGTCCGCCCGAGCTTTCGGCGGACTTGGTTGATCGCGGTCTTGTGCTGGCAGGCGGCGGCGCGTTGCTGCGCGGCTTTGACAAGCTTTTGAGCGAGGAAACCGGGTTGCCTGTCCATGTAGCGGAAGATCCGCTCAGCGCCGTGGCGGAGGGGACAGGCAAATGCCTCAATGAACTTAAGTTTTTGCGTCAGGTGGCCTCAGCCGATCGCCAGTGGCGCCAATAATGGCGGGCACCGGACACCGGACACCGGAAAGCTCGTTAGGCGTCCGCCGGTGAGTTGGCGAGTGGCCAACTGGCAATCGGCAGTCGGCAAGCGCCAATTCCAATGAGCCGCACAAACATCATCGCGCTGCTGATTTTCGGCGCCGTTCTGGGGTATTTCCTGAGCTTCGGTCCGGATACAACGCAGAAATTCAAGGCTGGTGTTTACCGGCTGTTGGCGCCGTTTTTGACCGGTGGGTCTGGAATCAAAAAACAGATTACCTCTGTGCGGTCAGGATTAAAGTCGCTGGACGAATTGGAGCATGAGAACGCTGCCTTACACGTCGAAAATCGGGAACTGCGCGCGACCAACCAAGGCTTGCGCGACGTTGAGCACGAGGTGAACCGGCTGCGCCACGCCCTCAATTACCGTGAACGGTCGGTGTTTAAATTAGTGGCAGCTGAAGTGATCGCACGGGACTCGTCCAGTTGGTGGCGAACGCTCACCATAAATCGCGGCAAAAGAGACGCGATCGAAACTGATATGCCGGTGGTAACCGACGTTGGTTTGGTGGGAAAAACGACCACCGTAAGCGACACGATTTCGATTGTTTTGCTGGTTTCTGATGAAAACTGCCGGATTGCAGCCTCAGTCGAAGGCAGCCGCGAACAAGGCATTGTTTCCGGCGAGCGCGTAACCGGCGGCCTCACGCCGTTTTTGGACCTGAATTTTTTGTCAAAGCAGGCTGATTTGAAGCCCGGTCAGAAAGTTTATACTTCGGGAGTTGGTGGTGTTTTTCCTTCTGGGTTGTTCATTGGAGTTGTGAAAAGTTTTCGTGTGCGCGAATTGGACGGTCAGGCGCAGCTAACACCTGCTGTCGAACTTTCTCATTTGGAGGATGTTTTTGTGGTAACGGGTCGAAGATGATTTTTTTCCTTGTTCTCTTGGGGTTAGTGCTGGTGGCGCAGATTGCGGAACTGTTAATCCCGGCGCTGCCCTGGTTTTACAACGCGCACATCTACATCGTGCCTGTGATTGTTTTCTACGGCGCAATGGCATTGCCTTTCCCCCTGATGCTGGCCTTGGCGTTCTTCGCAGGGGTTTTGCTGGATGCGCTTACCGTTCAGGTGATCGGGGGCAAAGTTGAAATCGCAGCCGGATCATCGATACTGCTCTACGGTGTGCTGGCAGGAATAATGCATGGACTGCGACCACTTTTTGCCCGTGGTCGTTGGGAAGTACATTGTATCCTGAGCGGCGTTTTCACCTCGCTAATAGTTCTGGCGCAATACCTCATGATTACGTTTCGCCGTGGCTCGCTTGTGTTTACACGTGAAATCTGGTGGCAGATCGGCGGACCGGGCCTTGTTGCTATGGCCATCGCCCCCATCTTTTTCTGGGGACTACAGTGGCTCGGGCAGATCACTGCGTATTCATACGGTCCTGAAAGGGGACAGGTAGAATGAGCAAGCCACGCCTGAATTCTCGTCTTCGGATTCAATTTCTCGGTCTTTTCATGCTGCTGGGTGTCGGATCACTCGGTGTTCGACTTTGGTGGATACAAGTGGCGCACGGTCAGGAATGGACGTCCCAGATTCGCGGCAGCTCCCAAGCGACGGTGCGCATTCCATCAGTGCGCGGTGAGATCAAAGACCGTAACGGCCTGACCTTGGTCCAGAACCGCGCCAGTTACGAGGTAGATTTCTATCTGCCGGAAATGGTCAAAGGGTACCGCGAACGGTTTGGTTCACCGCCTACAAGCGAATATCGGGCGATCATCAGCGGAATGCCGAAAGACATGAAGGAGCCGGATATCATCAAGATCGTGAATAACGGGGTCGTTCCGCGCCTTAATGAGCTTGATCTGGCGCGCGATTACAACGCGGGCAAGTTGCAGAAACATTTTCGTAACGATACCGAGGTTCCATTTTCTTACATAAAGGACATCGATTTCCCCACTATGGCGAAGTTCGCCGAGCACGATGTAGGACTTCCCGGTGTTGATCTCGCGATCAAGCCCGTGCGCTCTTACGTTTACGGCGCGCTAGCCGCGCACATCCTGGGTTACGTCGGCGTGCCAGACGATGTGAACCAAGAGGAAGCAAGAAAATTCACCTTTTACCAAGCAGATGTGGAAGGGAAATCAAACATCGAAAAAACGATGGACGAATATCTGCGCGGGAAACCTGGCGTGCGTTATTTGCGGCGCAGCGCAAAGGGCACAATCGATGGAGTGCTGCGCGAAGATCCCCCGCAACAAGGTGCCAATGTCTTCCTGACGCTCGACGCGCGCATTCAGGCAATTACTGAGGAAGCGTTGCGTGCCGTACCCCGGGCGGGCGCAGTAGTTGTCGATCCAAATAATGGCAACATCCTGGCGATGGCTACTGTACCATCATTCGACCCGAATACTTTCATCCCAAGCATTAAGGCAAAGGATTGGAAAGCGCTGCAGAAAGACGAGAGCGATCCGTTAGTCAATCGT
>DASXOI010000208.1:0-14927 GCA_036494375.1 Candidatus Udaeobacter sp. | reverse complement strand
GGGTGACGAAGATCGCCAGGTAAATAGTGAGTTCTAGTGAGCCGAGCTGGAACCCTTACAACCACGATTAGCCAAGGCGTCGCTGATTCGAGCACGCGAATCGGATCTGTAGCGTGCGCTGTCCTCAGCGCGTTGCTAGGTGGCCTATGCAGTTGATGCCGCTGAGGACAGCGGACGGTACAGCAAATTGCTTCCACACAATCGGTGTCGATGCCCTAAAGAAGATTGTCGAGAGCTGCGCAACGAATGATATTCGGGACATGACCGACGAACGCATCCAGAAAATCAAATCAGCTGTTGAGGCGGCCGAACATATTTCACCGGAGAAGAAGGCTGAGTTTTTAGCGGTACTCGCGAAGCTCAAACCCGCTATTGCCGAGGTTGCGCAAACAAGCGAGGAGGAGGCGGAGAACATCAGTCGGTTCGTCGAAGCGTCAGCGCATGAGGTCGCTAGCAAGAAGGAACGACCGGAAAGTGTTGAGAGAGTTTTGCACAAACTAAAACAGACCGTTGAAAAGTTTGAGGCTTCCCATCCGCAACTAACGACATTCGTCACAGAGTATTCGGCAGTGCTCTCGGGTATGGGAATCTGACCTGTGGCCTTGGAGTCAATGTCCTCAGACCGCCGAGCGGCCGCCATCTGGTCTCGTTACCGCGTTGTGCGGATAAAGTATTGTAATTCCCTTGGCACCTGAACTCTGCTCGGAAGCCAAAAATTCCATTTTTAGCGCGCAATCGCGCCCAGCCGCTCAACCAGCGCCTTGCTCTTTGCGCGATCATTAATGACGAAAGTGTTGTTTTCGCCATGCGTCGACCACGGTCCGCGGGGAACTTCACTGAACTCCACAAACCTCCAGTCGGTGACATCAGTTGATTGCAATCCCAGGTAATCGCGCACAGAAGGCGAAACATCGAGCCCGGCGCCTTTGTTCAGATTCGGCTTTGGCCGCTCGTTTCCGAAAACATATTGCCAGTGGTCCGTTCGGAATGGTCCGGCGTCTTCCCATTGCGCGTACGCGGTTCGATTGCCTTTGCGGATCGCCACCCATCGACCTTTGCAGGTAGACACCGCAGGACCTTGATATGCTTCGTTGAACCAAGGAACAACATAGGGCGCTTCGGGACGATGGCCTTCCTTGGCTTTGTCGTTGTAGGGCAAAGCACAGTAGAAGGGATTAAGCCCGGGGGTGAAATTCACCGGCATATAATTACTGCGATGAGTAGGATTAGGGTCATCCGTCCCACCGTAATTTTTAGTCCACTGTGTGTCCCACGAACTCACGCGATTCGGGACTGGATTGTTGGCGGAGGGCTTTTCGCCAATCCAGAAAATAGTAGTTACGATGTTACTTTTCCACGGGTAACGCTGTCCCGGTTCGAACTCTGTGGCCAACTGTCCCGGCGTAAAGCCAAGTGAAGTGATGTCGAACACCGGATCGTCTGCCGTCTTCTCAGATTTTTTGCTGAATTTCGTTTTCGCAGCTTCCGCCTTCGAAGTGCCGCCATGTGCGAATAGCGATGCGACGGACGAAAGCAGAACCGCAATCGCATGAGTAAATTTTCCAGGTTTCATTGTGTGTTACAGCCGGCGCAAAACGGAACGGCGTAGCGTCTTTCTTAATACTTCGTGAACGAGGACGCGGATGCGCGTCAGTCGCTGCGAATTAGGATGCGCCTAAAAAGTGGGCCAATGTTGACGCTAATCCGCGCCAGTCAAGCTAAATTTCAGAATATTCGCGCGTTATAACTACTGTGTCGGCGGCTTCGTGAATCAAAGAAATTTGCCGGGATTCAAAATTCCGTCAGGATCGAGCACTTCTTTGAGCCGACGATGAAGCTCACGCGCTACCTCGCTCGTTGCTTCCGGCCACCATCGCTTTTTTGCCAGACCGATTCCGTGTTCGCCTGTGATCACGCCGCCCCATGTCAGCACTTGCGCGAAAAGATCGTCGAGCGCGCGCTCGACCTTTTCACGGACAGCAGCGTCGCGATTGTAGCGGTCCGCCATGATGTTGACGTGAATGTTGCCATCCCCCGCGTGTCCGAAGCAGGCGATCGGAAATCCATGTTTCGCCTGCAGCTTTTCGGCGAACTCCATCAGATCGACCAGATGACTGCGCGGCACGACCACGTCCTCATTTAGTTTCGTTAGGCCAGTTGCGCGCAGCGAGTTGCTGAACTGGCGGCGTAACGCCCAAAGCTTCTCGCAATCGGCTTCACCATTAGCCATGTGAAGGCCGTTTGGTTTTCTCATCTCAATCAATTCGCGAATCGCCGCGGCCTCGCTACGGACGCTTTCCTGTTGCCCATCCACGTCGACGAGCAAATGCGCGTTTCCAGCCGGTACGATTTTCTCGCCCAAATCGCGCCGCGCCGCATCGAGTGTTAAATGATCGGCGATTTCAAGCGCCGACGGTAGAAATCCCGCCGCAAAAATCGCCTGCACAGCTTCGGCAGCCTGCAGAGCTGTGGCGAATGCCGCGGACAAAGTCGCTCGCGCGGGTGGAAGTGGCAGCAGACGCAGCGTAATCTCGGTGACAATACCGAGCATCCCTTCCGAGCCAACGAACAGACCCAGCAAGTCGAATCCAGTTTTGTTCTTGTGCACGCGCCCGCCGGTTTGGAGGACTTCACCATTGGCCAGCACGACTTGGAGACCGATGACGTAATTGCGTGTGACGCCATATTTCAAACAGCGCGGGCCGCCTGCGTTCGTGGCGACGTTTCCGCCAATTGTACAATCCTTCATGCTCGCGGGGTCAGGTGGATAAAATAATTTCTGGGCGCGCACGGCTGCTTTGAACTCGCCGGTGAAAACCCCTGGTTCAACAACGGCGACGGCATCGGTAAAGTTTATTTCTTTGATGCGATTCATGCGCACAAGCGAGAGCGCAATCCCGCCACGCACCGGCACGCATCCGCCTACGTAACCAAATCCGCCTCCGCGCGCGGTGACCGGAACTTTTTCGCGCGAGGCGAACTGAAGAAGCTTGCTCACATCAGCTGTCGATCTTGCAAAGGCGACAACTTCCGGCGGATGCGTTGCGAACCATTTGTCACTGCTGTGCGCCGCGACCATTTCCGGATCGTCTGCGACGACGTCGTGGCCGAGTAAACCGCGCAGGTCTGATGCGAGCTTCGTGCTCATGCTCGTAATCGTGCTCGTCCTTATTTAATCGATTAGGAACAGGAGCACGAGCATGAGTACGAGATTAAACCGCGATGCGATAATGCCGCGCCTGCTCCATGCGTGTGATGAGCGCTTCAGCTCTTGGAAAAATCACCGGCTTACTTGCGTCTGGGCCGGCAAATTCCGTCACCGCATCCATTGAATCAAAGCGGAGCAGCGTGACGAACTCCACTTCGTTGCCGGCTTCGCGAACGAACAATTCACCGCCGCAATAACCATTGATCCTTCGTGCGGCGATGCTCGGAAAAATTTCATCACGCAGCAATTTCTCGTATGCCTTCGCGTCCGCAGGTTTCGTCCACCCGTGCCAAATGCGTGCGATCATCGGCCATTCAGTTGGTAGGGTGCGACCGCCGGGCGCGCCATTTCGGATTCGATTACGAGCATGAGGAAGACGAAGATTCAGAGGAAGCGGAAGAGCGGATTACATGCCCATTATCTGGTATCCGCCATCAACATATATGACCTGGCCGGTAATGGCTGCAGCCCCATCGCTGGCGAGAAAAACTCCCGTAGCACCTAACTCCGCAGGTTCACAACTGCGCTTCAATGGTGCTCGTTCCTGGTAATGCTTCAACATCGAGGTGAATCCACTGATTCCACGTGCGGCCAACGTTTGCACGGGCCCGGCGGAAATGCAGTTCACGCGAATTTTCTTCGGGCCGAGATCGTAAGCAAGATAACGCGTGCTTGCTTCAAGGCTGGCCTTGGCCACGCCCATAACGTTGTAATGCGGCACGACTTTCTCCGAGCCGTAATACGTCATTGCGACGATGCTACCGCCGTTGGTCATCAGCGGCGCCGCTTCGCGCCCGAGCGCGACTAACGAATAAGCGCTGACGTCCTGCGCGACGCGAAAGGCTTCACGAGTTGTGCTGACAAAATCGCCTTCCAACGCTTCGCGCGGCGCATAAGCGAGGGAGTGCAGCATCAAGTCGATGCGATCGGTTTGCCCGCGCACGTTTTCGAAAAACTCTTTGATCTCATTGTCGCTCGTAACATCGCAAGGAAACAGAGGCGTCTTTTCACCGAACTCGCTGGCTAGCTCCTCCACATTTTCCTTCAGCCGTTCGCCTTGATAATTGAAAATCAGGCGCGCACCCGCTGCGGCCCACGCCTTTGCGATCGCCCACGCGATGCTGCGTTTGTTCGCTACGCCAAAGACGAGCCCGATCTTTCCTGCTAAAACTTTGTCGATCATAAGAACGCTAGGAAGTTACAACGTTACGGTGGATAGCAAATCACCGGGGAGCGCATGCGGCTCGCGTGCTGCGATTGGCGCCCTCGCCAATCGGCACTCACGGGCACCCACTTGCTGGCGCGTGCGCGATCGAATCGTCGGAAACAATTGATGAAACGTTCGTTGGGATTTTCGGCGAGCCGCCGAAATCAGCACGCGAGGCGCGTGCGCTCCCCAGAACAAGCGAAACGCTTGCCCTGCAGCGATGCAACGCGATGGTAGCTGCCTCATGATCATTCGACTGGCGTGCTGGTTCGCTTTGCTCTTTCCCATTTTTGCGATTTCCGGTTTGCCAGCCGACGAAGCGTCCCCGCCTTCTCCCACACCGACCCCTTCTCCGACTGTGCCGCCGCTTACCGAAGCACTTTTTAAGAATTTGAAGGCGCGCTCGATTGGGCCGGCGGTGATGGGTGGTCGCGTGTCGGATATCGCCATTGACCCGCGCAATCCATTTGTATTCTACATTGGCCTGGGACACGGCGGTGTTTTCAAAACGAACGACAATGGCGTTACCTTCCAGCCGATCTTCGATAAACAACCGATGCTCTCCATCGGTGCGGTCGCAGTTGCGCCGTCTGATTCCGACGTCGTTTGGGTAGGAACTGGCGAAGCCAACGATCGAAATTCATCGGGCTGGGGCGACGGCGTGTATCGGTCGAGCGATGGTGGTGAGACTTGGCAGAACGTCGGGATAAAGGACAGCCGCACGATTGCGCGCGTCGTGGTCGATCCAAAGAAAGCGGAGGTCGCATACGTAGCAGCCATGGGCGACTTATGGAAGGACGGTGGCGAACGCGGTCTGTTTAAAACAACTGACGCGGGCAAGAGTTGGAAATTGATTCTGCATGCATCGCCTCCACACGATGCACAGACCGGCTGTGGCGATGTCGCACTCGATCCCACGAATTCGCAGATTGTTTATGCGGTACTGTACGCGCGGCAACGGACGCCGTGGAGTTTCAATTCGGGACCGAGTGTGACCGGTGGCGAAGATGTAGGAGGAATTTTCAAGAGTACTGACGGCGGCGAAAGCTGGAAAAAACTCGGCAGTGGTCTTCCCGGGCAGACTGGGCGGATCGGTTTGGCGGTCAGCGCCAGCAATGCAAAAGTTGTGATGGCAGTCGTGCAAAGTTACGAAGGAGGCCTCGGTGCGCTCGACGATCTGCGCAGCAAAAGTGGCGGCGTTTTTCGTTCGGAGGACGGAGGCGAAACATGGACGCGAATGAGCGCCATGAACCCACGCCCATTTTATTTCAGCCAAATTCGTATGGATCCCGCGAACGACCAGCGCGTGTACCTGCTCGGATTCGCATTGTTCGTGTCGGATGATGCCGGGAAAAACTTTCGCGAGGATTTAACCGAAAAAACTCATCCCGATGATCACGCGTTTGCGATTCAGCCCGGCACTGTGCCTCCACCGAAACCACCCAAGCCAGAAGAAAAAAATAACCCCCCAAAGCTTCAAGTTTGCCAGCGTGTATTGCTCGGAACTGATGGCGGTGTGTATCAAAGTTTCGCCGGCGGAAAAAATTGGGACCATCTGAACAAAATCCCGTCCGGCGAGTTTTATCGAATCTCGCTCGACGACACGAAACCGTATTTCCGAATCGC
Organism: Candidatus Udaeobacter sp.; assembly: GCA_036494375.1. Taxonomy (GTDB): domain Bacteria; phylum Verrucomicrobiota; class Verrucomicrobiia; order Chthoniobacterales; family UBA10450; genus Udaeobacter. The sequence goes on along the minus strand of DASXOI010000208.1, from coordinate 8,886 downwards.
GGGCGGCCTTCAGGACAATGAAAATTGGGTAGGACCCAGCGGTGTGCAAAGCAAGGAAGCGATTCGCAATTGTGATTGGATTGCGCTGGCAGGTGGCGACGGGTTTTACGTGCTGTTCGACCAGACAGATCCCGAGACGTTTTACGCCGAAAGCCAGCAAGGCGAAGTGCACCGGATCAATCTGCAAAACGGCGAGATACGACGTTTACGTCCCCAACCGGCTGAGGGCCAGCCGCATTATCGTTTCAACTGGAATTCGCCCATGATCATGAGCCGGCACAAACCGGGCGTGATCTATCTGGGAGGCAACTGCGTGTTCCGCCTGACCGATCGCATGGAAAAATTTTCAGTGATCAGTGCGGATCTGACGCGCAACGACCCGGCACGTACGACTGCCGCAGGAAGCGGCGCAGAAAATTACGGCACTGTGTTTTCGCTGGCCGAATCGCCTAAACGCGCGGGATTGCTATGGGCGGGGACAGATGACGGCCGGTTGTGGGTGACAGAAAATGACGGCGTCAAGTGGACGGAGCTTACGGACAATTTGCCTGAGCCGGCGCGCGGTCAATGGGTGTCGCGCATCGAGCCTTCTCAATTGGATGCGAATGTGGCGTACGTCGCTACCACTGGCTATCGCATGGGTGATGATCGTCCCTCGATTTTGCGAACGGCCGATCTAGGAAAAACCTGGCAGTCGGTTACAGGCGATCTTCCAGCGGGCGACCCGGTCGAAGTCATACGCCAAGACCCAGTGAATTCAAAACTGCTTTACGCGGGCACGCATTTCGGAGTGTTCGCGTCGTTTGATCAAGGAGAACACTGGTTGCGCATTGGGGATATTCCTGCGGTGCGAGTTGATGATATTCAGATTCATCCGCGCACATCAGATTTAGTCATTGCCACACATGGACGGAGCATTGCCATTCTTGATGACAGCGTTCCGTTTCGTGAGTTCACTCCGGAAATTGCGGCAAAGCCGGCTCATTTGTTCAGTGTGCGGTCCGTGACTGCCAGATATCTGCAACCTGGATTCGCGGACTCGAACGGCAAAGGTGTTTATCGCGGTGAAAACCCAGCCGAGGGCGCATTGTTCACGATTTGGGTGCACGAATTTACGGGCGATGAAATCAAAATCGCTGTTACCACAGCGACCGGGCAACCGGTGGCGAATCTTAAGGCACCTGGGACGCCAGGCTTTACTCGTTTGAATTGGGATTTACGACCCACCAAAGATGTGAGGGTAGAATATGGCGGTGAAAAGCCGGAGCGATTTCTTGCCGCTGGCGATTACACCGCTGAGCTAACTTTCGGCACAACGAAAATGAAACAAAGTTTCCATGTCGATCTCGCCGAAGGCATCACGCCCCGGTGACGTCCACGTCATGCCTGCAATTGGAATTACCGGTGGAATTTCCACGGGTAAAAGCACGTTCGTCGAATGTCTGCGCGAGCTTCTACCGGTGGCAAGATTCTTTGATGCCGACGAGGCGGCTCACGCGCTCCTGAATCGGCCAGAAGTCGAAAAACAAATCAGGCGCGAATTTGGCGGTCGAATGTTTTCAAGCGCAGGCGACTTGAATCGAGTGAAGCTTCGCGCCATAGTGTTCGCCGACGCGACCAGAAAATTGGCGCTTGAGCAGATCCTTCATCCGCGGATTCGCCGCCAATGGAGGACAAAGGCGAAAGAGCATCGCAATTCTCCCAAGTTTTTCTTTGCTGATATTCCACTTCTTTATGAGACCGGCGGTGAAAGCTTGTGCGATCGAGTGGTTGTGGTGGCCTGTTCGCGGAACGTGCAGTTGGCTCGCTTACGAAAACGAATGTCGGTCAGCAATGCCGAAGCCAAACAAATGATTAACTCGCAAATGCCGCTCGATGAAAAAATGAGACGTGCGGATCACGTCGTTTGGAACAACGGCGATCGAGCCTCCCTGATAGAGCAGGCGCGATTTCTGGTCGCATCATGGCAAGGGCAAACATGGACGAAAAAGTAGAAACATTGGAATCTTCAGAAGACGTTGTTCAGGAGCCGGGGTCAACGCCCCCGGCTACAGTTCGCGCGCTTGATCTAAACGAACTGCATGAGTTTTCGGAGAAGAAGCTCAACGCGCTCGCAGGCGATTTCGATCTGCATCTTCATCCCGCGCGCTCCCGCCATCAGCACATTCTCGACATTGTACGTGCAGCAGTGGGCCGTGGCGCAACCGTTTCGGCGGAAGGGTTTCTAGATCAGGTGAGCGATTCGTTCGCCATGTTGCGCTGGCCGAATTTGAATTTTTTGCCGGTTCCGGAGGATGTGGCCGTTCCGCGCACCCTGATTGAGCAATACGATTTGCGACCCGGACAAAAAGTTGCCGGGACGGTGCGATTGCCGGTGCAACGCGAGAAGTTTCTGTCGCTCGACAAAGTTACGAAGGTCGAGGATCAACCTGCGGAGGAATGGAAGCAATCGACCGCGTTCGACAAGCTAACGCCACAGTTTCCGCAGGGCAGAATCATCCTGGAGAATCCAAACACGAACTCCGTCTGCGCGCGCGCGGTTGATTTGCTGACGCCGCTCGGTCGCGGGCAACGCGGCCTGATCGTTGCGCCGCCGCGGGTGGGCAAGACGATTTTGCTGAAGGAAATCGCGAAAGCGATCCGGGCAAACTATCCCGAGATCGTTCTTATCCTGCTACTGGTGGATGAGCGGCCGGAAGAAGTGACGGATTTGCAGCGGGAGATCGATTGCGAAATTTATCATTCAAACTTCGACGAAAACGTGCAGCGCCATGTGCAAGTGGCGGAGATGGTGCTGGAGCGCGGGAAACGCCTCGTGGAAATGAAACGTGACGTGGTGCTGTTGCTCGACAGCCTTACGCGACTTTCACGCGGCTACAATAATCTGGAGCCGGGCAAAGGCCGAATCATGTCAGGCGGCGTCGAAGCGAAGGCGCTGATTAAACCAAAGAAATTTTTCGGATCGGCACGGAACGCCGAAGAAGGCGGCAGCCTCACCGTACTGGCGACGGCATTGACTGAGACTGGCAGCCGGATGGACGAATTGATCTTCGAAGAATTTAAGGGCACGGGAAACATGGAATTGCATCTCGATCGTGGGCTGCAGGAGAAAAGGATTTATCCGGCGATTCACCCGATGCTCTCGGCTACAAGACGCGAGGAATTGCTTTATCACCCAGAGGAATGGGAGCGCGTGCTCATGCTGCGCAAAACAATGGGCGCGTTGCCGCCGCTCGAATCGATGGAAAAACTCATCGATAATTTGCATGCGACCAAAACGAACGCCGAATTGCTCTTGAGCGGACTGCGGTGACAGAGATGGCGCCCGCAAAATCTGCGTCACAAGATGTTGTCGCATCGGAGCCCGAGCTCGCCGATCGGATTCGACAAATTCAAACGGCCGATCGCATCGCGATCGATACCGAGGCAGACAGTCTGCACTCATACCGGGAAAAACTTTGTTTGGTGCAGATCAGCGTTCCATCCACCGTCATCGGGTCTGTTTGCGATTTCGTTGTCGACCCATTGAGCAATCTTGATCTGGAACTGCTCCGCCAGGCATTGGAACCGCGAGAGATTATTTTGCACGCGGCCGATTACGATCTGCGGATGCTCCGGCGCGGCTTGAATTTCACGGCGAGCAAAATCTTCGACACAGTCGTTGCCGCGCGATTGCTTGGCATCCGCGAATTCAGCCTGGGTGCGCTGGTGAAGCGCTTCTTCGATGTGGAGCTTCCCAAACATTCGCAGAAGGCAAATTGGGCGCTGCGGCCGCTGCCGGCGCGGATGCTGAAGTATGCGATGGACGACGTGCATTATTTGTTGCCACTTGCCGCAAAATTAGAGGAAGAGCTCGAACGAGTTCATCGCCGCGATTGGTTTCGGCAATCTTGTGAGCGTGCAATTGAGTTGGCCGCCGCCGAGCGCGAGCGCGACCAGGATGAACTCTGGCGCATCGGAGGAGCTGGCGCACTCGATCCGCATGCGGGAGCGGTTCTTCGTGCACTATGGCAATGGCGGGAAACAGAAGCCGAAATGGTAGATCGCCCGCCATTTCATATTTTACACAGCCACGAGCTATTGAAGGCGGCGGAAAGTTTCACTTCGGGTCATGTGCCGGATTACAAACACTTTTCCGCGCGACGGCGACAGACGTTCCGCGAAGCAGCAAAAGTTGCGTTGCAATCGCCGCAATCGGAGTGGCCGGTCATGCGCCGCCGTGCCGGTTCTCGACCGACCGCCGAGATGCGTCAGCGCGCCGATCAGTTGCGCGAACAGCGCGACAAAGCGGCCGAGCAACTTGGATTGGAGCGATCTTTCGTCGCATCGCGCGGCGCTCTCGAGGCTATTGCAGCTAATCCTGCGCGGGCAATGGCGTTGCTCGTTCCCTGGCAACGCGAATTGATCGGAATCGAGCAGCCTTGAGGTTAAAAAGGAGGAGAACGGCTGTTTTCGCGTACAGCCCATCCTAGAATGTCATTCTGAGCGAAGCGAAGAATCTCTGATCAGTTTTGGACCGATTCTCCCAAATTGGAATAAGCCAGAGATGTTTCGCTCCGCTCAACATGACAGGGTATTGTGAAGAGAAGCTTGAAAGCTACGGGATTACCAACGTCTGTCCGACCGTGAGGCCTTTTGGATCGCGAATATTCTTTTTGTTCGCTTCGAGTATGGTTTTCCAACGTTTCGGAGACTTATAAAACTTTCGCGAAATTGAAACGAGCGTGTCGCCCGAGTGCACGACATAGGTCTGGCCCGCTTTCTTTGATTTCCTGGCGTCGTTTCGTTCCGACTTCTCAAGTGCTGTTCGTGATACAGCACCCTCTTCCAGCTGTTTGTGCAGCGTAAGATTTTCATTGCGCAACCGCGCCGCTTCGGCCCGAGTGATAACGGAATCGCCCGACAAGGCGGTGAGCGCACCGACCTCGTCGCGTTTGATCGAATTCTTGACGTCTTTGGCGTGCGGTCCATTTGGGCTTAGCGCGAGATAGCGTTTGAAATGGTGCAGGGCACTCACGGGATCGTTGAGCTTGTCATCGTAAATAAGAGCCAATTTGTAGTGGATCTCTGCACCGCGTGGGCTGTCATCGAGTGCGGCTTCATAGAGATTCACCGCGCGTTCGAAGTCGCCCTGCGCTGATTTACTGTCTGCATCCTGCGTCAGTTGAGTGTGACGCGAATTGCCTATCTGATCGCACCCAGCCAACGCGCAAGTGAAAAACAGCCAGAAGCAAAGCCAGTTCCACTTCGCGTTCGCGCGCCGTAGTGAAAAAGAACGGGTCCGACGAAGCTGGGAGTTGGCAGTGCAATGCATTCTCGGCAATTTGCTTAGTTGTGAGTGTGCGTGCACTTCAAATCTTTTTGTCACTGGCGACCGCGCTTCTTCTAGTCGCAATGCCTGCGCGTGGCGCGCTTTCAACAGGCAATACGTATTCGATCAGCTTTGTCGACCTCGACGGCCAAAAACTTTCTACAGCCGACGGACACGTCACCATTGTCGTGTTGACGACGAGTGCTGATCGCGAACAGGCGCGCATCGTGGGCGACCATGTTCCAGATTTTTGTCTCGGCAATCCGGATTACAGAATGATTACGGTTGTTCATTTCATCCGGCAACACCTGGCAATAGGGCGCCGAATGGCGACGGGATTCATCCGGCACCGCGTGCGCGAAACGGCAAGACGGCTGCAGGCGCGGTATGACGCACACGAAATCTCGCGCGATGCCAAAAGCGACATATTTATCGTCACCGATTTTGACGGGACGATCGCTTCACAATTAGGTCAGTCGCCGGGAGCAACGGATTTCTGCGTGTTCGTGTTTGGAAAAAATGGTGACTTAAAAGCGCAGTGGCACAACGTCCCCAGCTCGGACGAACTTGCTGCGGCCGTAAAGAAATCTGATTAACACCGCGGCTTCAGCCCGGTGTGTCAGACGCAACCTGATTAGATCAAACCGTTTTAACGGTTTGCCGCGCCTCAAAGCCGTTGAAACGGCTTGAGTTCCAGTTTGCAATAACCACCGGGCTAAAGTCGCGAAGTTAATGAAATTTGGTCAGTATTTCGGCACGGCTGGATCGATAAAATCCGACCAGGCATCGATTCCGCCTTCGAGATTATATACGTTCGCGAAACCTCGCTGCTTCAGCAGTCGCGCCGCCTGTGCGCTGCGGCCGCCGCTGTGACAATGGATGACGAGCGTTCGCTCGCGCTCCAGTTCGTCTGCACGGTTCGAGATTTCACCGAGCGGGATCAGTTTTGCGCCATTGATCCGTGCGATCTCAAATTCGAACGGCTCCCGCACATCGATCAACTCGAACCCTTCGCGCGCGTCCATCTTCCTTTTCAATTCCTGCACGGAAATTCCAGGAATGCTTTCGTCGTCCCGCGCCCCGCAAAACTGATCGTAATCAATCGGCGCAAGGATTGTTGGGTTTTCACTGCAGACCGGACACTGCGGATCGCGCCGCAACTTTAGCTCGCGAAAAGTGACCTTAAGCGCATCAAAGTGCAGCAGGCGTCCAACCAAGGATTCGCCGATCCCCACGATCAGCTTGATTGCCTCAATCGCCTGAAGCATGCCGATGATGCCCGGCAGAACTCCGAGCACACCCGCTTGCGCGCAGTTTGGAACTGACTCCGGCGGAGGCGGCTCAGGAAACAGACAACGATAGCAAGGGCCGCCCAACTGCGGCGCAAACACCGTCGTTTGGCCTTCAAACCGAAATACAGAGCCGTAAACATTTGGCTTTCCGGCAAAAACACAGACGTCATTGGACAGGTAGCGCGTGGCGAAATTATCCGAGCCGTCCACAATCACGTCGTAGTCAGCTACAATTCTCTGCGCGTTTTCGCTGGAGAATCGGCACTCGTGCAGTTCGATTTCGATGTCTGGGTTAATGTCGCGCAGGCGATCTCGCGCCGATTCAAGCTTGCTGCGGCCGATGTCTTTTGTTCCGTGAAGAATCTGCCGTTGCAGATTGGTGAGATCAACACGGTCGAAATCGACCAGCCCAATTCGTCCGACACCGGCTGCTGCCAGATACAGCGCCGCAGGGGAACCCAAACCACCGGCGCCAATGCACAAAACGCGCGCTGCCTTAAGTCGTTTCTGTCCTTCGACAGTGACTTCGGGCATGATGAGGTGTCGCGAATAGCGTTGGAGTTCTTGCTTCGTTAGGCCAGAATCGGAGAGCCTTTCTGCCGGGATAACACTTTTATGCATGACTCGCTACAAGTTAGCACGCCTCGGATTTGCAGCATACGCGTGTGTGTTGCCCGGCACGGACGAGTATCCAAAAGGGAGCCGACGCTTTGCCGACTATTTTTGACTGATCTGAGTCGAACCAGTCTTCAAATTACTCGGTTACTGTGACCGGCGTTCCTACGGGTGCGTGTTCGAAAAACTGACTTGCCATTCCCTTTGGAATGCGAATGCAACCGTGCGAAGCAGCAAACGGCGGGACATATCCCTGGTGCATCGCGTAACCGCTCCTGAAGAACATCGCGTACGGCATCCGTGCGCCATCGAAGTGCGAGCCTTTTGGGCGGGAATCTTTTCGTGAGTCGATATTTGACCTAACGACATTTCCAGAACCATCCACGTAATCGCCGAATGCGGTTGAGACATGGTCTGCATCCTTTGATAGGACTGTGTAGTGACCAGGTGGAGTGCCAAAACCGGATTTACCCGTAGAGACAGTTGTCCAGCCGACCAAAGTTTTGCCTTTGTAAAAGTAAGCCTTCTGCTCGCCTATGCGTACGACGATTCGTGGCTTTCCGGAAACGCCTTCGTCGTGCCACCAGCCTGCGGGTGCGGCGCGTGGAAAGAAGCCGGCTCCCGTGGCATAGGGCTCTGGGTACTCTTCGCAACTGCAAATAATCAGCGCTGCGAGCAGCGTGCCTGCAATTCTCAGTATTCGGCCATTATTCACAAAGCGGCGGATACTATTCAACGGAAGACTATGCATTCAACTGTAAAGTCGGTTTTAAGAGGCCAGGTGGTCGCCTCGAACATCGCCGAGTTATGGCCGGTGATGACGCAGTTTGACGCTTTGCACCCGCAGAAATACGCTCATGTCTATGACCAGAGTGCAATCGCCGATTAATGTAGAGAAGTGGATTGAAGAGAATGCTGAAAAATTTAAGCCGCCAGTAAGCAACCGTTATCTTTATGACGGCCGTGATTTTTTTGTGATGGTTATCAAAGGCCCCAACGCCCGGAACGATTTTCATCTAGCCGATTCGGAAGAGTACTTCTATCAGCTCAAAGGCGACATCAAAGTGCGTATCCGTGAAGACGACCGCATCATTGATCACATCGTCCGCGAGGGCGAAACGTTTTTCATTCCGCCGAATGTCCCGCACTCGCCTCAGCGTCCGCCAGACACAATTGGATTGGTTGTAGAGCGACGCCGGCCGCCGGGTGAAAAGGAGCATGTAATTTTCTACTGTGAAAATTGTGGAGCACTGGTGGAAGACATCAACTTCGATTGCAAAGACATCGTCGACCATTTTAGCAAGGCAATGCTCGAATTCTGGAGCGATGATGCGCGCCGGACCTGCAAGAAGTGTGGTAAAAAAGTGGAAAAAGCGCAGCCGGTAAAGGCGCTGTAACGCGTTACTCTTGGCGCGTCTGCGTTAGGCGCGTTTCGACATTGGCGTTTCACAGAAACGCCCTACAATTTCAGCCCGTGAAGATCGATCTGCACACCCACATTTTGCCGCGTGAGTGGCCGGATCTCGACGCGAAATACGGCTACGGCGGTTTTGTGCGGCTTGATCATTACAAGCCGTGCTGCGCGCGAATCATGCTCGGCGACCGGCTATTTCGCGAAATCAGCGACAACGTATGGGAGCCAACGCGCCGAATCGAAGAGATGGATCG
>DASXOI010000207.1:0-3545 GCA_036494375.1 Candidatus Udaeobacter sp. | reverse complement strand
TTAATCTGGGGGTTGGGCACATTCCATTGCCTGACGCAGCAACAACCAGCTGTGTGATTTCTGTAGCATCGCTCTCAGAGCGACGAACGGTTTGGCGGTCACAGATCGCCGCTACAGCATTATTCCGCTATCGCCCCGGCTTGTAAATACTGACTGATCGGAAGCTACGGACGCGGCGGCGGGGTGGGGCGTGTCCTTGGTGTTACGTTAGGCCGGGCAGTCGGCGTTGGCCAGGCTGTAGGTGTAGGGGTAGCTGTTGACGTGGCGCTGGGTGTAGTCGTGGATGCAGCAGTAGCCGTTGCTGTTGCCGTCGGAGTAGGCGTAGATGTGGCAGAAGCGCTTGGGGTAGCAGTGGGTGTTGCAGTTGGCGTGGGCGTGGGCCCCGATTGCGCGCAGTATCTCCCGCCGGTGTTCAGATATAGATTTTGGGGGTAGTTATATCCACCCCAGGCAATCATTTCGCTGCCGGCCCATACCGCGGTGTGATGGTCTCGGGCAAAGGGTGCATTTGCCGTACTAGTGGATACCCAACTTTCAGTGCCGGGATCATATCTGCCACCGTTGTTAAAATCTACGCAGGGGAAACAAAAGATGCCGCCCCAGACGATCATTTCGCTGCCGTTCCACACTGCGCTGTGGGATTCTCGCGGAGAGGGGGCATTGGCGGTGTTGGTGGCCATCCAGCTATCGGCGGTCGGGTTGTATCTTCCCCCTGTGTTACAATCATTGAACGTCGAATCTCCGCCGCCCCAGACGATCATCTCGCTGCCGCTCCAGATGCTTGTGTGAGCAACTCGGCCAAGCGGGGCGTTCGCGAGGTCGGTAGGCGTCCAACTATCCTGAGTCGGGTTGTATCTGCCACCGGTGTTCAGGTAGATCGTTTGATTGGTTCCGCCCCAGACGATCATCTCGCTGCCCGTCCACTCTGCGGTGTGAGCCCAGCGAGCCTCGGGCGCGTTGATTGTGCTGGTAGCTGCCCAGCTATCGGTGCTCGGGGCGTATCTGCCACCGGTGTTAAACCAGAGGTCAGGTTCGCTGAACCCGCCCCAGACGACCATCTCGGTTCCAGTCCATACCGCGCTGTGTTGCTCTCGTGGGCTAGGCGCGTTGACAGTGCTTATGGCTACCCAGGTGTCCGTTGCGGGATTGTATCTGCCGCCGTCGCTTAGATCGTTGCCGTTGTACCCCCCCCAAACGATCATCTCGCTGCCGGTCCACACCGCCGAATGAAAGTCGCGCGCAGTAGGTGCATTGATCGTGTTCGTCGCGATCCAACTGTCGGTCGCGGGACTGTATCGGCCCCCGGTATTGAAGACATAGGGGGGTGAAGAGTTGAAACCACCCCACACGATCATCTCGCTGCCGGTCCACACTGCAGTGTGATCAATCCGGCCATCTGGTGCGTCGGTTGTGCTCGCAGCAGTCCACGTATCGTCTGTGCAGTCCAAGGAAGAGATTTCCGGCAGCTTGTAGCTAGCTTGGTAGGGAGCGAACCCCAGGCGCGCCGCATCGCCGGCCGAATGCCGGCGACGGCTCGGCGAGTCGGCGCTACGATTTCGAAGGCCTCTTAACTCGCTAACAAGCCTTTCGGCCAGAATGGACTTGGCCAAGCATTCGGCAATGACAAAGGGATCGTTGCCAAGCGCAGCGAACAACTCGCGCAACACCTCGGGCCGCTTGCTGTGGGTGGCCATGCGATCCATCTCGGCTTGAAGCTCGCTCGCACTGATCGGCGAGCCCCGTTTATCCGTGACAAACTGCGATTTGCGCAGATAATCGGCGACCTTCTTCTCAATTTGCTCCCGCGAGATCACCGCATCGAGCGGCGGCTTCGGCCCCAGATTGGCTTTCGGCCAGATCCGGTAACGCCAATAGACCTCCTCAATGGCGTATTGGTACGCGAGGCGCTCGGCGAACGTTACCGCCCTACGAACGCCCGCCGGCGCTGCAGCACGCGAGAACGCGAGTTCACCCGCCGTGGCGGCCGGCGTTGCCATCCCCAGCAGACACGCGATAGCCGTGCAGAGAAAACGAGCCATGTAAGACACGTTTACTGTGTACAGCAGGCCGCAGGAGCAAGATAAAGTTTAACGTTATGGTCGTCGTACTGGATGACTGGCGTAAAACACTCACACGGATAATTAATCGAAACGCTCGAGAAGGTGCCATTCCGAAGCCCCTCGCAGTGCAAGAGCGTGTATGTCGTGCCAGGCGTAAAGTTGCCGGTCATGGTCACCAACAACTTGCCGTTGAGATTCGCTGTCCCCGTGACCTCGGCATCATTGCCCATGTTGCCTGGGATAACGTTGCACTGCATCGTAGAAGCGACGTTGTCAAAGGTGAGATCGCCACTAACAGTCAGTGTCCAATTAGGCGAGAGCGTGCCGTCGATGTCCGTTCCGTTGGTCGTGGTAACCGTGCTGTTCCCCGCCAACGTTCCCGACTTCCACACATAAACCTTATCCCCTGTGCTAACGGCTCCGCCGTTGGTAACAGTCAATAGGCCAGTTCCGGCCGCACCGTTTATGCTTCCGCCCACGTTAAGCGTGGCGCCGTTCACTGTCCATGTTGAGTTTGTGCCATCCACGGTTGCCGAGCCGTTTGAACTACTCGCGTGTGCTGCGATTCCCGCGGCTCCGTACGTGCTAACAGACCCGCCGCTGGTAATGGTCAGAGTGCCTTTGCCGTCCCAGCCGACCCACATCGCGTTGCACTGATCCAGGGTACCAGTGTCCACAGTTAGGTGGCCAGAATCCCCCGAATTCTTGCCAAGAAACACCTCGCAGGCGTGGGCGATCTGTGCTGTCGTGGTAATCTTAGCCGTGCCACCGTTGTTAATGTCAGCCTCGGTTGTGCCCCCATCTTCTGGACAAATGGGCCCCCCGCAGCTGGGCAGGTAGTCTTGGTTGGGACACCAGTTCGAGGCGACGAACCAATCACCTGCGCCGGAATTACACCAATACCTCAAACAGCCGCATAACGCGGCGTCAGCGCGAATGCGGGGCGAGGCGGAAAGTGCTAAGGCAGTTATGGCGAGCAGAATTGCATTCTTGATGAGTGTTCGTGGTGTTTGTGAGGTGGATTTCTTTTTCATGGTCTTAATTCTTTTCTAGCCTTTGTTTGTTTCTTTTCGTCTGCCGGCTGTACTAAACTCGGATAAGAAACGTCAAGCCTTGTATTCAGAATTTTTCCCTACGCAAACGCGTCTGATCCAGCCAGAAGATTCTGAAGCGAAAACTGAAGATCGGCATCGATTGTGCCGTTAGAGCAGCAATGAAAACCGGCTCCGTTGCTATGCGGTAATCCCTCGTTACTGTGCAGCAATTGTCAATTGCTGCATTGTAATTGGGTGCTGTCGCATGGTAAAAAGCCGCTACTGCGCAGTAATTGTCCGCTATTCGGAAGCAGTGCTAGGCTGTTTGGCAGCGCTTTTCAATTACTCGCGAGTAGTTCGCCGCTCCTCTGTGGCATTTTTCAATTACCGGCGAGTGCTGCTGTTGGAATCGCAGGACCGGCCCCTTAGTGTGATAAACGGAGGGACCTTA
>DASXOI010000206.1:0-3776 GCA_036494375.1 Candidatus Udaeobacter sp. | reverse complement strand
TGACTATGTGATGGAGGAAGAGTCAGAACGTGTGCAAAAAGCGATTCTGCCCGCCGTCGAGCGGACAGGCGCATGGCAAGGCGAGGTGCGGTTCCGGCATTTCGAGACCGGCGCGGCCATCGCGATGCTGGTGAACACTTTCGTTATCCCCGGCGGAGGAAGCGGACGCCCGCGTGTCCTCGCGACCATCAGCCGGGACATCACAGAAATTAAGCAAGCGGAGGAAGAGCTTCGCCGGAGCGCGGCATATCTCGCCGAAGGGCAACGGCTCAGTCATACCGCCAGTTGGGCATGGAATGTTTCTACCGGTGAGGTTTTTTGGTCGGAGGAACTTTTTCGGATTTATGGTTTGGATCCGGAGCAGGTGAAACCTGGCTATCCTTCAGTCCTAGATTACATCCAGCCCGATGATCGGTCGCGAGCGCAGAGAATATTCGAAGAAGCAGTTCGAGAAAAACGGGACTATGAAGTTGCGTATCGAGTAACGCGGCCAGACGGGGCCATCCGCTACGTTAACAACATTGCGCATCCAATCTTCGACAGGGCTGGCGCGGTGGTCGAATACGTCGGGACAACGATCGACGAGACAGAGCGCATTCGCGCCGACGAAAAGCTTCGCCGGAGCGAGGCTCACCTGGCGGAGGCGCAGCGGATTGGTCAGGTCGGCAGTTGGATCTGGAACGTCGCGACTGGAGAATGCTTCTGGTCACGAGAACATTTCCGCATCTTTGGTCTCGATGCCGACACGTTCAAACCAACCAAAAAGAACACGCAACGCTTAATTCATCGCGAAGATTTGCCTTTTGTCGAAGCAACGCTCAAGAAGGCGGTGCGCGAAAAAAGTGAGTTCGAACTGGAATATCGAATCATTCGACCAAACGGCTCGATCAGATACCACCAAAGCGTCGGGCGTCCGCTGGAGAGAGGAAATCGTGAGCTCGAATTTATCGGCATGGTTGTTGATGTAACTGAGCGCAAGCAGGCCGAAAAAGCATTGCAAGAAACCCAGACCGAGCTGGCGCACGTGAGCCGTGTGACAGCCATGGGAGAAATGGCCGCCTCTATCGCTCACGAAATCAATCAACCGCTCGGTGCGATCGTCAACAACGGCAACTTCTCTCTACAGCTTGTCGGCAAACCAGGCGTGGAGAAGAAACAGCGAGAAGCGCTCCGCAATATCGTGAGCGACGCCAGCCGGGCCAGCGACATCATTTCACGCGTTCGAGCGCTAACGACACGCTGGGGTCGCGAGCCCAGCGAATTGAACGTGCGCGAGCTGATCGGCGAAGTGCTGACTCTCGCAAAACATTCCCTCGACGAGCATCGCATCACCGTTAAAACGAAACTGCCAAAAGACGCACTTACTGTTCATGCCGATCGCGTGCAGCTTCAGCAAGTCTTGCTCAACCTCGTCGTGAATGCGATCGAAGCGATGACGGGCGTGCCAAGGGAGAAGCGCATTCTGGCGATCGGCGCGGGACGCGACAAGCTAGATCGGAAGCCCGCTGTTCTCGTTGCGATTGCGGATAAGGGTGTTGGGTTCGCCCCAAAAACGGCCGCTCGCATGTTTGACGCTTTTTACACCACCAAACCAGACGGAATGGGCATGGGGCTGCGTATCAGTCGCTCGATCATACAAGGCTATGGTGGCCAGCTCTCAGCCAGGCGTAACAAAAGCGGAGGCGCCACGTTCTCTTTCGTGTTGCCGGTCTGAAACAGCGTCGTCTAACAAATGATAAAGCCAGCGGCGCTCGTCTATTTGGTAGATGATGATGCTTCTTTCCGCCGCTCCACGGAGCGCTTGATCGAGTCGGCAGGATTCAGGGTCAGGCCGTTTTCTTCCGCGCGAGATTTCCTGCGAAACAAACGTTCGAAAGGCGCGGCGTGTCTCGTGCTCGACGTGCAGCTGCCGGGCCTGAGTGGGCTCGACTTACAGCGCGAGCTGACAAAGCGCGGTAGCAGGATACCCGTGATCTTTATTACCGGTCACGGCGATATCCCGATGTCGGTACGTGCAATGAAAGCCGGTGCAGTTGAGTTCCTAACGAAGCCTTTTCACGAACGAGCTTTGATTGATGCAATCGCGCATGCGCTGAAACAGGCGGCACAAAGATCCAGTGGACGCAAAACGGCGGTCGACGCGGCAGTTTTGGAGAAGTCACTTTTCGCGTTGCATTCGGCAGTCGATGTCGACTCGTTCTGGACGGCGGCGCAGCGGGTGTTCGCCGAATCGTTCCCCTCGCGCAACCTCGGCTTGACTCTGCAACACAATCCCGTGCGCCCGACGATCGCCAAGTGGCAGCACTCGATTCCCGATGGAGCAATCGACGTCGAGCCGCTGGAGACATTTTTATCCGCTCACCCACGGAGCCAGATCGTGCGCGACATCGATGTCTTTCCCGATCGCGGCGATCTGTTGAAGTCGGCCTTTTATCGCGATTACATGAAGCCGCGCAAATGCAAGCACGCGATCGGCCTCTGCTTTTGGAGCGGGCCACGACTTGCTTGTGTAATCACGATCATGCGAAGCGGTCGGCAGGGTGAGACGCGCCAGCCGGAGATCAAACTCCTCCGTCGCTTGTATGCGGAATTCAACATTGCGCTGCGTCGCATCAGATCGCTCGAGCGTGAACATTCCGCCCGCGCCGCTTTTGAAACATTTTTACGCCGGCTGCCGTTGCCGACCATGCTGCTGCGCTGGAACCTCAAGCTGGCATATCAAAACAAGGCGGCGCGGGAGTTTTGTCTGGCCTGGCGCGTAGGACCGGCAGCTTCTCGAGAACTGAAAGCCGAAGGGCCGGTTCCGGATGAGATTCTCGATGGTTGTCGCCGGCTCAAGCGACGTTGGGAAAAAGCATCCGGAGTTAACGCAGCTCAGCCAGCAATTGCGCAGGAATCCTTTCATCACCTGGAATGGGACCATCTGCGAGTAACGATCACCATCGCGCACGTCAACACCGTCGGACTCACGCATCCGGATTTTCTCGTTCGATGCGAAGAGATGCGCGCTCCCGGTGCAGCCGCGCACCCCAGCGCCGACACGAGTCTCGCGCATCTCGCACGCCTCACGTCTCGCGAGCAAGAAGTGACTCGCTTCGCCTGTGAAGGCCGGACGAATCAAGAGATCGCTAACGAAAGTGGCTTGAGTGTGCAGATGGTGAAGAAACATCTTCACGCAATCTTTCGGAAACTCGAGGTCCCCAGCCGGAGCCGATTGATGGCCTTGATGCGATAGCTATCTTCGGAGCGAGAATAGCGAAGCGCAGGTTCAAACCCCGAGCTGTGCAACAAACTTGCCGGCGCTGCTGGCAGATTCGGAGTATCTGACTTCGACAGGTATGGCGCTGAGTTTGCGATAAACCTTGCCCGCCCGGCGCAATGGCCACCATCCGTAAAGGAAAACGTCCATCGGATGCCACATCGCTACCCAGCCGGCGATCGTTAGACTTGTCTCTACGATACTAGCGCCGGGAATTTGTAACCGCCTAGCCATTTGCCCTCCGCTCAGGCAAAGCGTTAGAAAAACCAGGCCAATCAGCAAGCTCAGGCGGCCTTCCCGAAGGAGCAGCTTGAACTCGCGTTGATTCAAATCGGTTTTGTAAATAAAATAATTGTGCACGGCCTGCTCGATCACGTTCTGCGCGTCCGTGCCAGGAGGGCGATTTTGTAGATACACGACCAGCCGGAGCCGCTCATGCAATGGATATTCCGTTGCCCAGCTCACGATGAATTCTTCCAAATCTCCATCGAGGTCCTTTTCGTGAAAGGGTGACGGA
>DASXOI010000205.1:0-10999 GCA_036494375.1 Candidatus Udaeobacter sp. | reverse complement strand
CTGCAGTGCGCGCTTTAATCTGGCCAGCTTTTCTGGACCTTCTCGCAGACGGTTCTCGAGTTGCTGGATCTTTTTCTTTAACTTTTTCAGCTTCATGGTTGTCTCCTCCCTTGCGCCGAATGGCGATAACGATTGCGTTTTGAGTTAATGGCAAATCGCGCCCATGTCACGTCGTTCTTTGACGAATGACGCTGAGCGCCGCTGATAATGGCGTGACTCGAAACCAAGGCCGACGAATCAAGGCGGCGGCTAGCTCCCGTTTTCTAGTCGGTACTGTTGGTAACCGTGGCGTGTTTCGTGGGCGCAACTTCAATCAAAGTCGTTTCGGCGAGGTCGCCAAAAGCAAGTCGCCGCGGCGACTGCTCGCGAAATGAGTCTTATTTTGCCGCTGAGGAGGCAACAAGTTTCTGGAATCGCGGGTCCTTACGCAACGGTTCGAACATCGGATCCAGCCGGAGCAATGCCGGAGTGAGCGGCGGGTTGGCGGCCAAGGGCGCTTCGTACGGAATCGAAAGCAGCTTTTCCAAAGCAGAGATCGATCGGTCGACATCGCCGGTGCGAGCTGCCACGCGCGCTATTATTTCGAGCGGCCTGGGACCTGTAAGCGCATCGTTTTCGATCGGACTCATTTCCATCGCGCGCGCAGCCAGAGCCAGCGCAGCGTTGTTGTCACCAAGGGCCACGTCTGTAAGCGCAAGATCTCCCATTAAGACAAAATTTTTGGATTGTTCCTTCAGGAAAGATTCCAGCTCGGTTCGAGCCTGACCCCAGCTTTCGTGCGCGGCGTCAGAGTCACCAGCAACTTCCTGTGCCCAAGCTAACCAAAAGCGGAGTTCGCCGGCGTAGAAACCCAGTGTTTGATCAGGTTTTGTTAGTATCTCCTTTAGCTGAGCAATCACCGGCCCCGGGCGCGACTCGAGGATAGCCTGGTAAACCTGTGTCTCCAATGCGTTCACGTAGCCAACTCCCGGCCGCAGAGGGGCGAGAAGAGCACCGGCGCGCGGAAGATCGCCTTGCGCTTGTGCGATTCGCGCCTTTAACACAATCGTATCTATGTCGTCAGGAGTGATATTTAGGATCTGCTCAAGTCTCGCAAGTGCCTCCGGAAAATGACGAAGGCAAATGTAGGAACGTGCATGTTGTGACAGTAGATTAACATTGCGTGGATCCACTTTCTCGGCTTGTTGAAAGAACGCTTCGCTCTTGTCCCAGTTGGCTCGTCGTCTTTCAACAAAGGCGAGACCTTGAAGAACACGGCTGCTTTGGGGCAGAAGGTGCTGCGCCTGCTCAAGGTACTTCAAGGCAGTGTCATAGTCCTTCAGACAGGCGTAGTGATAGAATCCCGTGGCTAATAGCCCCTCGCCAAGGTTAGGTTGTAGCCTCAGGGCCGTTTCGGCCGCCTCACGCGCTTCTTCCCTAAGAGCGACCGTTGGTTGAAGACTCTGTGTAAGGTAACCACTCGAATCTATATAAGAGAGCAGCGCCCAGCCCAGAGCGAAGTTAGAGTCCAATCGCACTGCTTCTTTGACGTATTTCTGAGCTCCAAGTGAGTTCTCCGGGGTGAATGCAGTCTTTAGTGTATAAGCCAAGCCGCGCAGATAGTAATCATAAGCTTGAGAATTGCTGGTAGGCTTGGCGGCGATCACTTGTTGTTCGTCACCTGTTAATTTTGCTCGCAACTGATCGGCGATGGTTTTGGCTACGTCAGTTTCGACTGACAAAATGTCGGTCAGTTTGCGATCAAACGTGTCCGACCAAAGGTGTGAATCGTTGGCCGCCTTAATCAGTTGCACGTTCACTCGCACGGTATTAGCGCTCTTTTGCACGCTGCCTTCCAAAATGTGGGCAACACCAAGTTGCTTTGCGATCTCCCGCAAGTTTTTCGGCGCGCTCTCGTAATGCTGTGTCGAAGTGCGCGAAATCACCTTCAGATCGCCGATCTTCGCTAGACGCGTCAGGATTTCATCCTGTATTCCTTCGGCAAAATAGGCGTTCTCTTTGTCGCTACTGAGATTTTCAAAAGGCAGCACGGCGATTGATCGCTCCTCGGGACTGAACGGACGCAAGCGTTGATACAGCCACGTGCCGCATGCAATGGCCAGGATGGCCAATATCAAAGCCGCATTTAGCAATATGGCTTTCCTGCGTCGCCGGCGCGCCTCAGGATTGAACCGGTCGCAGCAGCTGTGGACAGCAAGAAGTAAGTCGCGCGCCGATTGCGGTCTGTGGTTTGGATCTGTCGCGAGCATCGATTTTAGCAGCGCGACGACCTGGCCTGGCACATGCAGACCCTTAAGTTGTTCCAATGGCAGGTCCCTGGTTTGGTGCGCACGGATTTCTTCCATCGTGCGGCCGACAAATGGCGTGCGACCGGTGAGCAGATACCAAAGCGTAACGCCTAACGAGTAAATGTCTGAGCGTGTATCCACCGGTAATTGTCCGGGGCCGGCGAACTGCTCCGGACTGGCGAATGCCGGGGTGCCGATGAAACCCGCATGGGTTTGCTCCGCGCCTGACTGGGTCTGCGGACCCATGACCTTCGCCACGCCATAATCAATCAGCTTTACCCGAAGCGCGCCGCTTGAATCGGATTCCAGCATGACGTTTGATGGCTTGATGTCGCGATGGACGACACCGCAAGCTTCTGCAGCCGCGAGAGCACGTGCTGCTTGTTCGATTACGTCCAAGGCGACGGCGAGCGGCATCGGTCCATCGCGGCGCACACGTGCTTCGAGCGTTTCGCCTTCGACCAACTCCATCGCGTAAAAACACTCACCATCTTGTTCGCCGTAATATGTCACCCGAGCCACGTTTGGATGACGAATGTTTGCCGCCGCACGCGCTTCCCGCAGAAAACGGGTCCGTGCGCCAGGATTCTGTGCAACTTTGCGATCGATGGCCTTCAGAGCAACGAGCGAATTCAAAACTGTATCATGCGCCCGATAAGTTATGGCCATCGCTCCCGCACCAAGCTCAACCGGAAAACCGTCTGCTCCGGTTTCTACTTCAAAGTGCGCGTATCGCAGTGGTCCGGGTGTTAATCGAACCCGCGCCGTTGGTGGTTCGGGCTGCTCTCCATCTCCAAGGAAGGTGAGGCTAACGAGACACCGCAAGCATTCGCCGCTGGGACCACGTTGAGTCATCGGGCGTCCGCAGGTCCCGCAGGTCTCTGCAGTTTCACTCTGCGCTTTCGCCAGGCCCACGCTGATGTCGTCCATTTTCGAAAGGGTGTCTCAAGCCATCAGTATTTGGTACAGATGGCGCAGTTCCCCATCAATATCTGCCGGATCAGAGAGCGTAGTGCCCACTTCTGCTCTCAACGATTCACGAAATCGCTGGCGGAGACGCGAAAGCCAGGTACGTAAAGTCGCGATTGGCACTCCGAGCCGCGTCGCGGCTTCCTCCTGACTGGGAGGCCTGGCGGTGCCGCCAGCCACGAACGGCCTTAATTCCTCCAGCCACTCGGCTTTGCCTTCCGCTTCAAATTCGTTTTCTAAATTCTTCCATGCTCGTGAAACGATATTCGACGCCCACACGAGATCGTAGCAACCGGCGTCGCTCAGATGAACAGTCGCGAGCATGGCCGCCTCGGCTTCGGGTAGATGCTCCTCGATCGACAGGAGCTGCCGTCCGCCACCTCGCTTGAGCGCTCGGGCGCGATCATACTCGTTGTACAAAAAATTCTCGAGAGATCCGAGGAGAAATGTGCGAAGCCGGCCCTTCTGACGATCCGCCCGGCTCAATGTGTTTTGCTCGAGGAGATAGGCAAAAAAACCTTGAACCAAATCCTGCGCATCAGCGGAGGAATGACCGCGATGTCGAAGAAAACTGTAAAGCGGCGGCCAGTACGCTTCGCAAAATCCAGAAAGCGCCTGCTGACCTGAGACCTCCGAATCGGGCTCGCCGGCACGAAACACCACGGTCCAATGCGTCGTTTGAAACGAAGCACCGCCCTCCTGCAGTGTTCCGGGAATTGCCTTCGTGGGAGCAGAGCGTGCCCTACGAGATCTGCTTTTGCGAGAATAAAATCAGCGGCGGTTCTGTGGTGCCAAGCTGACGACCGGGTGCGGGAGGAATACCGGTGCTGCGCTTGCCTGCAATGCTAAGCAATATGCTTTTGCTTAGTAGAAGCCGAGAACGTCCGTCTCGCTTGCGGCGACGTGGCTGAGATTGACATTGTTTGTCGCGATATACGCTTGATGCCCACCGCGCGCCGGCTGCTGTCCCTGCTCTCGTGCGATGGCACCCAAGCTTAGCAGCGCGAACACTACGGCTACAGCCAATGCCACGATCGCTTCGGTAGAGAACTTCATTGGGACCTATGTATTTTGCAGCGATGCCTTCAAAAGAAATTGGTTCCAGCCGCCGCCCGAGTTGAAAGAAATGACGCTATAAACCAGGAACGGATCGTGTTTCTGATACGTCACCCGAATCAGCGACCGCCATATAGAACGTAAGACGTTTTTCAAATCAGATAGATGCAGCAAATTGATTACCCTCGACGGCTTCCGGACCTCGGCGGCTGTCCAAAACACGAGCGACCGAGGCGCTCAGTTTTCGGGAAAGACGCCCTGCGCGCCGAATCCAGTAATGAAAGGATCCTAGCGACGCATCGGCCAGAAGATCAGCACGCACCATTTCGGGGCAGAGATCGAGTAACTTACAAACATTCACGAACGAATACGGCCAGGAAGAATCATATGCCGTCACCCAGCTGTGAGCGTCGAGATACAGTTCCCGATGGGCGGCTTTCGTGGCTGTCCGGTAACGGCGCAAATCGTAGGCTGCCTGTTTCAACACGCCAATAGCCAGACCTTTCTCGGCCGTCGGGGGTATCGATTCGACTGGAGGAGCAGAGAAATGGGCGCTGCGAGCGTTTCCTGATTCCGCATTCAAAAATGCTGCGAGCTGCTCACGCGACATTCGCGAGAGGGATTTTTGCGCTGCATTTTCGCTCCCGAAACTCTTCGGAAACACCATAAACTGACCAGTTAGCTCAGGTGTTTCAGTAATACGGTTGTCTACTACCATGTTCATCATATCGAGTTTATTTGATTTGCTTCATTCCTTTCTAAAGATTTTGAAGCCGGACATTTCAAAAATTTTGCAAATTTTTTAATTTCCGGCGCAAACCCGAGATTCCGGAGCCTGGGAACATGCTTTTCTCAGGCATTCTGTAGGGGAAGCTGACAGCTTCCCAAGACAAGAAGGCCCCTCCTAAGCCTCTTCCTCGACCTTGTAAACGACCATGCCGCGCGCCTGATAGTTCGCCAGCGCCTGCGGATGATCGCGGTTGCACGTGTGCACCCAAACGCGGCTGGGCACGGTGCCGCCAGGGCAGGCCCACGCTTCTTCGATGGCGCTGGTTAGCAGGGCGCCGCCTAAGCCCCGACCGATGAATTCCGGCAACAAACCGAAATACGCGATCTCAACTCCGCCGTCCGCATCTCGACGCAGTTCGTAATAACCGGCGAGCACATCATCGTAATATCCCGCGAAAGTGGATAGCTCGGGCGCCGTTCCGTATTCCTCCCATTGCTCGTCCGTCCACGATCTTTTGTCGAGCCACTCCCATCGCTCGCCAACACGAAAATAGAGGTTGCGATTAAACCGCCAATCGCGATTCCTGTTTTCACGAACTTGAAATCGCGCAGCGACGCGCTTGGGACGCAATTGATCCCGCGACCGCATTTCGAGATATGTTGTGATTAGCGGTCCCATTCGCTTCGCCAGTTTGGTCGTTTCCGATGAGGAGTATAATCAGAGGAAAACTCGCGCAATCATCATGCCTAAAAAGAAATCGCGACCGCAGAAACGCCGCCGCAGTTCGATCATAGCATTCGAGATGATTCGGCTTGAGCGGACGTCAAAGGAACCGCTCCACGAGCAGCTTTATCGTCAAATTCGCGACGAGCTGAAATCAGGGAAGTTTAGCGATGGCTCATCGCGACTTCCCTCCTCTCGCGCTCTGGCCACAGACTGGAAAATCTCGAGGTCAACGGTCAGACTCGCGTTTTTAAAACTTCATGCCGAAGGTTATCTCCGCTCAAAATCCGGCTCCGGAACATTTGTCGCAAACCTTCTGCCGGAAACGTTTTTAACCGCGGAGCAATCGAAAGCCTACCAGCCCATTCAGCGCCCAGTTCGCGTCTCCGATCGCGTAAGAGCAATTCCGGATGTACGCGTCGGGGAGCAGTTTGATCTCGGTGCAACGGCCGCAGGAGCAGGCGTCTCGCTTGTCGCGAGCATTCCTGCAGTCGACGAATTTCCGATCGCTGTGTGGGAACGTCTCCGATCGCAGGTGCTGGCAAATAAAGGCGTCAATCTGTTGCGCTACGCGTCGAATCGGGGCGACGCCGATTTGCGCAAGGCACTTGCGGCCTACTTGTGCGATTTCAGAGCTGCGCGTTGTCATGCGGATCAGATCGTCATCGTGGCTGGTATGCAGCAGGCGATGCTGATCAGCGCGATGGCTGTGCTAAACCCGGGTGAAGTCGCGTGGATCGAAGATCCCTGTTATCAGCAAACCCGCAGGGTCCTTACCCTGGCTGGCGTAAAGATAATTCCCAAACCGATCGACAAGCAGGGAGTGGTGATTGCGCGATCGCCAAAAGAACCGCCGCCGCGAATCATTTACGTAACGCCTTCTCACCAATTTCCTCTCGGCGTTACAATGAGTTTTCAGCGTCGGACTGACCTGCTCGATTTTGCGCGCACTCACAACGCATTTGTTTTCGAGGACGATTACGACGCGGAGTTCCGTTTTGTGAGCCCACCATTGCCTTCGTTACAAGGTATGGATAACGCCAGTGGGGTGATTTACGCAGGCACGATAAGCAAAATTCTTTGTCCCGGGTTGCGTTTGGGTTACATCGTGGCACCAGAACCGCTGATCGATTCGTTAATCAAAATCCGCAGTGCGATGGATCAACACTCGTCCCCGATCGACCAGGCGACGCTGGCGCGCTTCATTACGGAGGGTTTTTTCCTGAGTCACATCAAACGCATGCGAAAGATCTATGCGGAGCGGCGCGATTTCTTCATCAAACAATTCAATGAATTACTTGGTGACCGTTTTACTTTGCAGGTTCCGGAAGCTGGCTTGAACGTCGTCGCCTGGTTGAAACGCGAGGACGATTTCCAATTGATCAAGCGTATCACGTCTGATATCGGAGTAAGGCCATCGGCGCTCTCGTTCTTTTGCATTGAAGCGAAGCTAAAGCCGGCGTTCGTGTTCGGATTTGCGGCCTGGACACCGACACAGATTCGGGAAAGTCTGATCAAACTCGCATCGGCACTCGGCAAGGTGGCAAGGATGTGAACTTCGGGCGGGTTCACCGCGGCAAACCAAACCGTCGGCGCTGATGCCACGAAAATTTTGGTTTCGTTGAACGACACGCACAAAAAAAAGCCGCAGGATTCACAGGTCCTGCGGCTTATTTTTAATACTCGCGTCTCTTCAGTCCACAATCACCACGTGATCAATCATACGCAAGTCGCCCATGTTCGCGTAATAAACACGCACGCGAGTGCCGGGTTTGATCGCTGTTTGCACGATTTCCCCCGCCTTGTTCACAACGTGACCACGTCCGTTGAGAACATAACGAGCCGGACTATTCGAACTGTCCTCCCGAACGATGAGCGTGTTGAGAGGCTGATAACTGGCCGCCGCGCCTTCCTCACTCATCTTTCTGACGATCGTTCCGGTTACGTTTACCGGTTCCGTCGTAGTCATTCCTTGTTTCTTTTCTATCGAACCCGGCTGTGCGAACGCCAGCGGCGCAATCAGCAAACAGCCGAGCATAACGATTAGTTTCTTCATGGTTCGCCTCCTATTGTTGATGGTTATTCTGCCGAGGCAGTCTCGGGACCTAACAAGCAATCAACAAGAGCCACTTCATGCGTTTCTCACAGCCCACTTTTCGCATCGCTGCCATCATTTAAGACGGTCAAACAGCACGACCTTGTCCGAGCGAATCTGCTAGTAGCTCCCGGGATTCCGGCACTATTTGTGAGAGCCGATTCAGCGGCTTGATTGCCCGCAACAGTTACTAGCCAACACAGAAAAATTTGTGTGATTCTCCGGCAACGAACGACCGAGCACTGCTTATAAAGCTCACGCGCGCCGGCTGCACCGTCTTCGCCACAACCGGTACAATCCGAACACGACAAGGCTCAACGCCACAAGCACTGTGAACGCCATCGCCAGAATGTTGTGTATGGGATTAGTAAGAATGTAGTTTGGGTATCGCGCGTAAAAGCCGTTGAAGCGTTGAAACGCTGCTGGCAACGCTGTTAAGTCCGCTCTCGCCAATTCAAGCCGATGCTCATCGGGATGGTAGTGAGATCCGGATCGGTAGGCGCGTCCTGCTGCGTTCAATTCGATATGGCCACCCATGATATGGGTGAGCGGACGCGCCTTCAGAAAGTCGACAACCCGCACAGCGCTTTCGCGGTAAGCTCCGCCATCTTCAATTAACAAGCGCCCCGGCAGCAGAAAATCTCCCGAAAAAAGAATGCCTGTTCTCTCGTCGTAGAATGCGACATGAGTCTCGTTGTGTCCGGGCGTCGGAATTACATCCACAGTTCGGCCACCTAAATCGATATGCGCGATCCCATTCGGCCAGCTAGTGAAGCCGAAGAATGTTCGGAGTCCCTCTAGATCGAAAGGCACAACCTGAGTCGATGGAAGAGATGCAAACTGAGCATCGCCAGCGCGATGATCGAGATGCCTGTGGGTATGAGCGACCAGAAGTGGAAGCTTTTTGTGCTCCTTGTCCGGCAACAGTTCCAAGACCGTCTTCGCCAGAGGCATCGCGTTCGGGTCGGCAATCGCGCCAGTATCGATTAAAAGAGCCTTATCGGAGCCTACAAGAAGATAGATGAAATTCGCTTCGAAGGTCGCGCAGGGACTTTGGCGAAGGATGAAAGTTTGCGGCTCATAGATCTGCACCTGCAAAGGAGGCTGCGGCGAAGCTACACAGTCCTCGGCGCCAACATTCCATTGCGCCGGCAGAGAACCAGGGACCGATTCTGCCAAAGCGGATAACGCGGTGAATAGTATTGCTGCGACCATTAGCGGCGTCGCATGTAACCATCGAGAGACGTAGCAGCGCAACCAAGGCAGATCTGCTTTGACAATTCGAATCGACATCGATGCGTCCCTTCTTGGATGAGATGCGAATCGACTGCTGTTCGGATTCAAGATCACGTTGCCACTCCGGGTCGAGAACGACACTTCAAAGTGGGCGGACGCCGGAAAACGACACACCATCCGTCGCGCGATCGACAAATCTTTTGTGTCTGGATTTCGCTGCGTGATAGCGATCGGTGCCGCGCCTCGCTGTTGCGAGCGCGGTCACGGGTGTTGTTTGGCGGTTGAACTCAGGCGCTGACGCTCGGAAGAAATTCTTCGCGAACGATCTTGCCATCCTTCACAGTGTAAACGCCGACTTCAGACATTTTCCTGCGCTCTTTCGTTTTCTTGTCCGAAACGTCAGCGTCGTATTGCACCACGAATCGATCGTGACCGACGAAAGGCCCTTTGGCATCGAAGGTGTGAACGTCCATCGCGTTGACCCACCAATCTACTTTGCCACGGACGCCTTCTTTGCCGCGAGTTTCCGGTGAGCCGCCGCCCATGCTGTATGCTTCTACGCTCACAACGTTGTCGTCGTAAAGCTCCAGCGCTTCATACCAGGCTTGTTTTCGAACCAATTCCACCACTTTTTTTGCAACTTCTTCGGTACTCATTCTTCCTCCTTCGTTAGATAAGAATTTATTTGCTGAAGAATTTTTCTAGTCGAACGAGAATGCTGTTCCAACCCTCATTGTGCCGATCGCGCGATTCTTCACTGGGCAATTGCTCATGCTTGAAGAGCAGTTCGGTGCCACCATCCCGATCGAATAACTCCACTGTGACAATGCTGTTGTGCGTTGTCCAATCCTCATCGTCATCCCATTTCCAAGTGAAGACAATCTTCTTGCCCGGAACGAGCTCCCGGTATTCGCCGAACGCACTCATTTCCTCCCCTTCCGGGCTGGTAAGGTCCCACCGATATTTTCCACCGACGCGCACATCCGCAGTGATATTTCGGGTGCGCACGTTTTCTGGTCCAAACCATTCTCTTAATTGTGCCGGATCGGTCCACGCATCATAAACGCGAGCGGGCGGTACGTTGATGAACCTGATGATTTCGAGCGATGTTTTCTCCGCAGTTTTCTCGTTCATGGTTTCGCGTTCGAGCTTTCAAGGAATCGTTTCAGCTCCGATCCGATAATTGCAGTCCAGCCAGCTTCGAAATTCTTCCGCGCATACGCGGGGGTTTTCGGAAACGTTTCGATTCCAGTGTGCGTGAGTTTCAGTCGCGTCTTGTTACCCTCGGGACATAATTCAAACGTGACGAGGGAATTTCCCGGCTCGCCTTTGTATCGCCAGGTATAAGCGATTTTCTTTTGCGGAATCACTTCGGTGACTTTGCAAAGGTGATGATAAGTGTTGCCTTCGTGCTCAACCACGAAATCAAATTCGAAGCCGATCTCCGGTTTGAATTCCTTCAGGTCGAAATACCATTCCCGCATTTGACCAACATCGGTTAATGCCTTCCAAACTCTTGCGACCGGCGCATCGAGAATGCGCTCCATGATGATCGCTTCAGCTACATCGTTTGTTTTAGTCATGATGTTTATTCAGTTTCCTTTGGTATTGGGCTCCTTCGTTTATATTTCCTTTCTCCAATGGCCCTGCATTATTTGTTCTCTTCCGCCCTCCTCTTCGGTTCCTCGATCAGCTCGATTGTGACATCAGCGATCACGTAACGTCGCCGCCCGCTTCCCCGGCTGCGCGGCCCCGACGAATCTGTTCGAGGACTCTGGCGGACGCTTGGTCGTTACCGTATTCGTCGTGCCAATTCCACCACTCATAGGGCGCAGTTTGAGGGTGGCCCTTCGGCGACTCCTCCCACTCCTCCTGCCGACCGAGGGCAGTGATGTCGAGGTA
>DASXOI010000204.1:0-9788 GCA_036494375.1 Candidatus Udaeobacter sp. | reverse complement strand
CTCGCCGATCAGTTCACTAGACGCTCAGCCGCTCGGTCTTTGTTCGGGACTGCAATTCGGGCGGAATTGCGCCGATGAAAAGCGGCTCAAGATCGAGCTTAAGAAAAATCGTGCGAATTTCGCGAATGCTCAAAGTCGGTTCGTCGAACTCGAGGTAAACGATATCGTGATTTGTGTCCATCTTGTATCGCAGACCGCCGATCTCCAAGAGCTGTCGATCCAATTCCAGGACGTTCTCCATTTCGCGCAGGCCACGAGCATAAATCTCAACTTCGAACATGCCTCGAATAGTAGCGGGCGGGTCGAAGCCATGCAATCCATCTCGCACAAGAAAATGATTGCGGCACCTTGTACCTGCGAGCTAGGAATTGCGCCCGGCGCAAAGCTGCGTAAATGATGCCCGTTCAAGCAATGAGACGCGCTGCTCAGTATCTGTTGGCCGGTAATCTGGCGGTGGGCGCACTGTTCTTCGCCGGTTGCGAAACTGTTCCGCAAGGAATTCAGCAGGCGAGAGTCGAGATGGTGCAACAAATCGCAGCCGAACCGAGCGGCGATTATTATATCGGCAGGCGTTACTACAAACCCGATTACAAATTCTGGGGTTACGTTCGCAAGCCGGGCCAGCCATGGAGCACGGCGGAGTTGGTGATGCTCAATGAGAAAGCGAAACTTGCGCCGGACCGCGAACGTTTGGAATTCGGGAGCGACAACAACTACGAATACAAACTTTACGGCTACTTCAGTGGCGACAAAGTGTATGAGCCAGCTAGCAACGGGATTTATCCGGAATTCGTTTTGAAGGGCTACGAGCTCATTTCCACTACTCCGACGCCTATCTTCAAGAGCCAAATGAGTGGTCGCAATCCAACTGACCTGCGGTACGTCGTCGAGAAACCCGAATGAGTGCTTCGTCATCCCGAGCGGATCGCGCAGACGCGCGAGAAGCTGAGGGATTCCGCGGCAAGACATCAAAGCGCTCGTTTCAGAATTCCTCGACTGCTCTCGGAGCAACCCGCGATGCTCTTGTGGAGGAATTCTTGCGTTATCAGGCGAACGAGCGAAACGCTTCACCGCGCACGCTCAAGGCGTATCGCCATGCATTGACTAGTTTCCGCGCCGAGAACAAAACGTCGTGGAAAAAGTGTACACCCGACGATTTTCGTAATTACCTCTTTGCCGTGATGAAACGCGGACAGGCGCGTTCGTACGTACGACTGCAATTCTCAGCGCTACGCACTTTCTATCAGTTTCTCGCCGCTCGGAAACGGCTGCGAAATAATCCTGTCCGTGAAGTTCAACTGCCAAAGATGGAGAAAAAGCTTCCGCTGGTCCTGACACGCCAACAGGTGGACGAACTTCTCACGGCGCCGACTCGCGAGACAAAGAGCCGATCGGCGCCTTCATGGATGCCTCTGCGCGACGTTAGTATCATGGAATTGTTTTATAGCAGCGGCTTGCGCCTGAGCGAACTGGCTGCGCTCGATGTATCCGATGTTGACCCGTACACAGAATCGGTGCGCGTATTCGGCAAGGGTCGCAAGGAACGCGTCTGCCCCGTAGGCTTGCCAGCGTTGGAAGCGATCCAAAAATATCGGGCGACGGCCAACGTTCACAGCGGTCCCCTCTTCATCAACAAGGCGCGAAGGCGAATGTCCGTGCGCTCAGTTTGGCTAGTGTTGAAACGTTACGTTCGTCGCACGTCCATTCCGATTTCCATGAGCCCGCACAAATTGCGCCACAGCTTTGCGACGCACATGCTCGATCGCGGCGCGGACCTGCGCAGCGTGCAGGCGTTACTCGGGCACGCGAGTCTTTCCACGACACAGATCTACACGCACGTCACGGTCGAACGTCTCAAGAAAGCGTACGCGGACGCGCATCCGCGAGCCTGATTAATCAATTACGTTCACGCCGCGGACTCCGAAATGGGAAGCAGCCGCTAACAGGTTTTTATCATTTGAGTAGAGTTGGCGAAACCCGTTTTCTCTCGCAATTGCAAGATGTAGTGCATCGGACGCTCGAAGGAAATTCTTTCTGGATAGCGTCTGAAAGTGGAGTTGGACGCGGTCTAGAATGGTAGGGGATAGCGGCAGCCATC
Source organism: Candidatus Udaeobacter sp. (assembly GCA_036494375.1). GTDB lineage: Bacteria > Verrucomicrobiota > Verrucomicrobiia > Chthoniobacterales > UBA10450 > Udaeobacter. The sequence goes on along the minus strand of DASXOI010000204.1, from coordinate 7,690 downwards.
TGAAGGCATCGGCATGGATGTCTTCAGTGAATTGTTGTAACACCGATTGATACACAGTTAGTGTCAAGCTGCCTTCGCGGTACTTGCGGTGAAAAGCCGCAATTACTTCCGCTCGTCCGTGTTGAGCACAGGCAAGGCTGTCGGTACTCGCCAGATGGCGGACTTCTTCATAGCCGTCATCATTGTAATACAGCCGAACGAGATAACTTGCATCGAAGTAGATCATTCAATGGGCCGGTCTCGATCTTCTGAAATGATTTGAGTACTGTCGGTACCGCCACGAAGGCGATGCATTATTCTGCGAAACTGTGGGGTTAGCTTTCGGCGGGCGAAATAGGGCACTTCCGGTGTCGAAGTTTGAGGCACGATCTTGGCGATGGTTTTGCCGCGTTCACTGACATGGATCTCACCGAATTTGGCGGCCTTTCGGACCCATTCACCAGTGTTGTGGTGAAGTTCGCGGATCGTTATCGTCTTCATGTGACACATTGTGTCACATTGACTTGAAACCGTCAATCCCAGCGCCTTCGCGCCGTGGCCTAGCTCGATGCCGGCGCCGCCGGTGCGCTGCTTTGTGTCTGTGATTCCGGAACCTTGAACGACATCTTGCCATCGGCGGCAACGACATCCACGCGGTCGCCGGGTTTGACGTTGCCGCGGAGCAACTCTTCCGCGAGCGGATCTTCGAGGAAACGTTCGACAGCGCGACGCATCGGTCGCGCGCCGTACTGCGGATCGTATCCTTTGTCGATCAGGAATTCCTTTGCGCTTTGCTGCAAGTCGATGTGCACATCCTTCGCTTTGATACGGGTGAGCACTTTGTCGACTTCCAGATCAACAATTTGTAACAGCTCAGGTTTGCCGAGCGAATGAAACACGATGATCTCATCCAGCCGGTTGAGGAACTCGGGTTTAAAGACGCGTTTCGATTCCTCGAGAATCTTGTCGCGCATGGAATTGTAATCATGTCCGTCACTCGGTGCACCGAAGCCCATCACCGTCTGCTTCTTCAGTAACTCAGCGCCGACGTTGGACGTCATGATGATGATCGTATTTCGAAAATCGATCTTGCGACCTAACGAGTCCGTAATCTTGCCGTCTTCCAAGATCTGCAAAAGAAGATGCATCACGTCGGGGTGCGCCTTTTCAATCTCATCGAAGAGCACCACCGAGTACGGCCGGCGCCGCACGGCCTCAGAAAGTTGGCCGCCCTCTTCGTAACCGACATATCCCGGCGGCGACCCGATTAAACGGGACGCCGTGAATTTTTCCATGTACTCCGACATGTCGATTTGGATCAACGCATCAGCGTCGCCGAACATGAACTCTGCGAGGGTGCGCGCGAGGTAGGTTTTGCCAACACCAGTCGGACCAAGAAACACGAATGAACCGATTGGACGCTTGGGATCTTTCAAATCCGCGCGGGAACGCCGCAATGCCTTGCTAATCGCTGTGACCGCTTCCTCCTGGCCAATGACTCGCTCTCTTAGCTCAGCTTCCATCCTGAGCAGCTTCTGGGTTTCCTGTTCTTCCATTCGCTGGAGCGGAACGCCCGTGACTTTCGAGACGATGTGCATCATGTCGTCGCCAGTCACGACGACCTCTTTCTCTTCGCGTTCTTCGCGCCACTTGGTCAAAATGGCATCGAGCTTCTCCTTAGTTTGCTTCTCTTTGTCACGAAGCGAGGCGGCTTTTTCAAAATCCTGCGCTTTGATCGCTCCTTCTTTTTCCAGACGGATGGCTTCGATGTCTTTCTCGATATCCTTCACGTCCGGGGGCCGTGTCATGGAGTTGATGCGAGCGCGCGCACCTGCCTCGTCCATGACATCAATGGCTTTGTCGGGAAGAAAGCGTCCGGTAATGTAACGATCGGAAAACCTAACGGCGGTCTCAAGCGCTTCGTCGGTGAGCTTGGCTTTGTGATGCGCCTCGTACTTTGGACGCAAACCTTTCAAGATTTGAATGGCTTCATCGACAGTCGGCGCATCGACCTTGATCGTCTGGAATCGGCGTTCCAGCGCAGCATCTTTCTCGATGTATTTGCGGTATTCGTTCATCGTCGTCGCGCCAACGCATTGCAATTCGCCGCGGCTCAGAGCCGGTTTAATGATGTTGGATGCGTCCATCGCGCCTTCGGCTGAACCTGCGCCCACGATAGTGTGCAGCTCATCGATAAAAAGGATGACGTTCTTGGAACGACGGATCTCGTCCATCACCGCTTTGATTCGTTCTTCGAACTGTCCGCGATATTTTGTTCCCGCGACCATTAACGCCAGGTCGAGCGTGATTACACGCTTGTCCCGCAATAGTTCCGGCACATTGCCGTTTGAGATTTCCTGCGCCAGTCCCTCGGCGATTGCTGTTTTGCCCACGCCAGCTTCGCCGATCAATACCGGATTGTTCTTCGTGCGCCGGCAAAGCACTTGAATGACGCGCTCAATTTCGTTGCGCCGGCCAATCACCGGATCGAGTTCGCCCTTGCGCGCCAACTCGGTGAGATCGCGGCCAAATGCGCGGAGCGCCGGAGTCTTGACGTCTTTTTTCGCAGGCTCGCCTTCCTGTTCCGCTTCGGTCGGCGTGAAATTCGGATCGAGCTCTTTCAAAATTTCGTTGCGCGTACGTTCGATATCGAGTTCCAGAGTCTTCAACACTCTGGCAGCAACCCCCTCGCCTTCGCGCAACAGTCCTAATAAAATGTGTTCTGTGCCGACATAGGAATGATTGAGCGCCTTGGCCTCTTTGCCGGCAAGCGCCAGCACTTTTTTGACGCGGGGCGTGTAGGGGACGTTCCCGACCATCTTTGTCTCAGGTCCCGAACCAACTTGTTTCTCCACTTCCATCCGGACCGTCTCCAGATCGAGGCCCATCTTTTGCAAGACGTTTACTGCAACCCCTTGGCTGAGCTTGATCAGTCCAAGAAGCAAATGCTCGGTTCCCACGTAGTTGTGGTTAAACCGGTCGGCTTCCTTGCGAGCAAGCGCCAAAACCTGTTGAGCTCGCGGTGTGAAGTTATTCATTAGTTGATGGTGCGTCGGTCAAGCCATTGCCTGAATCTTTTACCATCTTACTAATATCAGGTTTGGGGAAAACTTTCAAACGGTCACGGATGATTTGGGCTCGCAGATAGTCACGCTCCTCCGCATTTAACTTCTGTTGCGAGTTCTTTTGCAGATGGGCCGGCTGTGTTTCGATGAACAATTCGTCGATTTGCAGGCGGTGATGTTCCGGGAACGCCCCAAGGTCCATTCCAAGCTTGATCACTGACAACAGATTGAGCGCTTCCTTGGATGGCATGGCATGCGCGTAAGTTAGAACGCCATACGCACGACCGATCTGGTCGCAAAGGGTGCTTGGTTTTCTTTGCAGCAAAGTCTGGCGCGCGTCGTGTTCCTTATCAATGATCGTCTCTATGACTTTGGTCAGACGATTGATGATGTCTTCTTCTTTTTCACCAAGCGTGGTCTGATTCGAAATCTGAAACAGATTGCCCATAGCTTCGGTGCCTTCGCCATAAAGTCCGCGCACTGCGAGCCCGATCTTGCTAACCGCCTGGATGACTTGGTTGATCAGCTCGCTCAGGACGAGGCCCGGCAGATGCAGCATCGCGGAAGCACGCATGCCAGTCCCGACGTTCGTCGGGCAAGCAGTCAAATATCCAAGCTGCGAATCGAAAGCGTAGTCGAGTTTACTTTCAAGAGCGGTGTCGATCTTATCGACCAGCTTAAAGGCCTGTTTCAATTGAAGACCGGAACGAATGGATTGCATCCGAAGATGATCTTCTTCGTTGATCATGACACTGAGTGTTTGCCGCCGGTTCACCACCACCGCGCTGCCCGCGCCCTTCGCGGCATGCTCTCTACTAATCAAGTGGCGCTCGACGAGCACCTGTTTGTCCAATGCCGCCAAATCCTGCAAGCCTTCGGAAAACGCGTCCTGCATCTCAGGAAGCTCTTCAACGCGCGCCCGGATATATTCGAGGATCGACGTGCGTTCTGCTTTCTTCGCCCATCCGGGAAAAGCACGATTACGCAAATTACGCGCGAGGCGGACGCGACTGCTGATTACAACCTGATGATGTGGCCCTTCACCGCGCAGCCATTCCCCCGCAGTGGAAAGCATGCTCGAAAATTTCATACTGAATTCGAAAGGTCGGTTTCAAGCTGTTTAATTTGATCGCGCAACGAAGCAGCACTCTCGTAGTTCTCGTCAGCCACGGCTTTCTCCAGAGTTTCAGTGAGGGCGCGCATTCGCTGGTTCAGTGCCATGGTGCGCTGCGCACGTTCCGGCAATTTTCCGACGTGTTCGGTCCCTTTATGCATTGCTTTCAACAGTGAACCCAAACCCTCGGCAAAGGTCCCGTAACATTCGCTGCAACCAAGACGACCCGTTTTTTTGAAGTCCGCCTGACTAAAACCGCACACGGAGCATTTTTTTGCGGGTGCTCCTTTTTCAATTTCTTCGGCTGCCCCGATGCCGAGCAGCAAATCCGCAAGCGCAAAACTAGTCGGATCCTGGACACCTTTTTCCTTCGAGCAAGCTTCGCACAGGTTTACCTTGTGCATCTTCCCCTCCAGGATCTGGGTCAGGAAAACTGTGGCATCATTACATTTGCAAACGTCGCACAACATTTCTGTTAATTAGACCGTGATCTGCTGCAAACATTCAACCACATTGCCCTGATATCGTCTCGCTCGGGATCTTTGATGCTTAATCGAAAATCGGGGTGCCAGTCTTCTGCGTCATTTCGCGGAACCGCGCCACGATGCGCGTCGTGATCGGGCCGGGTTTGCCGTTTCCAATAATGCGGCCATCGGCCTTAACCACTGGAACGATCTCGGCAGCAGTTCCCGTGAGGAAACATTCGTCGGCCACGAAAATGTCGTGCCGCGTGAAATCTGCCTCGATTACTTTGAGGTCGAACTCGCCGGCAATATCAAACACGACCGATCGCGTAATTCCTTGTAAAGCTCCGGCCGTGATTGGGGGCGTGAAGATCTGGCCATGCTTGATGATGAAGACGTTATCGGCCGTGCATTCGGCGACGTTTCCTGCGTCGTTCAACATCAATGCTTCATCAGCGCTGGCAAGGTTCGCTTCGATCCGAGCCATCACGTTGTTTAAGTAGTTTAATGATTTCACGGCCGGATTGAGTGATGCTGGATTGCTGCGGCGTGTCGCGACAGTAACAATGCTCAGGCCTTTCCGGTAAAAATCCTCGTGATAAAGAGCGATCGTCGCCACGATGATGATCACGCTCGGATTTTTGCACTGCTCCGGATTTAACCCGAGGTTGCCGACGCCGCGTGTGACGACCAGACGAATATAACCGTCACGCAAATGATTTTGCCGGATCGTTTCCAGCAACGCCTCTGTCATTTCCTGCCGGGTCATCGGAATATGGAGACAAATCGAACGCGCTGAATTCCAAAGGCGCTCCAAGTGTTGTTCCAGGCGAAAAACGCGGCCGTTATAAAAACGTATGCCCTCGAAAATTCCATCCCCGTAGAGCAAACCGTGATCGAACACCGAAACCTTTGCATTCGCTTCCGAATAAAATTTCCCGTCGATATAAATCTTTGCTTCCCTGACGCCCGTTTTCGGACGCGGCCGACTTTCTATTGCGGGTTCAATTGTTTCCCCGGTCGCACGCACGTGAGTCTTTGGTTCATCCAACACCGTCGCATCAGTGGTTTTCATGTTCGCAACAAAACCTCAAATGTTTATGCGCGCAATTCAAACCACAAAGCCGCCGGGGGAATCGGACTCACTGCAGTACTCCATCCACGATGTGCAACTGCCGATCGCCGCGGGTTGCCAGACGGCTGTCGTGTGTAACGACGAGAAGAGTTTTGTTGCGATCGCGCGCCAGATTTAGCAGCAGATCCATGATCGCGTCGCCCGTTTTAGAATCTAAATTTCCTGTCGGCTCATCGGCGAAAATAATATCGGGATTATTTGTTAGTGCTCGCGCAATCGCGACGCGCTGCTGTTCTCCGCCTGACAATTCCGCGGGTAAATGGTGCATGCGATCAGCCAGCCCAACTGCGGCCAAACTTTCCTCAGCCTCTCCCTTGATTACACGACGCCCGATCATTCCCGGCAGGAGAACGTTTTCGAGTGCGGTCAGTTCGTGCAGCAAGAAATAGCCTTGAAACACAAAACCCATTTTTTCGTTCCGCAGACGTGCTTCTGCCGACGAGCCGCCGCTATAAAGCTCGCGTCCTTCGAATTTCACCGTTCCTGATTCCGGTCGTTCCAACCCCGCCAACGTGTAGAGCAGCGTCGTCTTGCCCGCGCCGGACGCACCGGAAAGAAAAACCGTTTCGTTGTAGGCGATGTCCATCGAGATCGCGCGCAACACTTCAATTCGTCGGGCGCCCATTCGAAACGATTTGCAAATATCGCGGGCAATCAGTTGCGGCTGCTGCACCCGCAAGTATCTCCCGCTATTTTGGTCCGGTGCAAGAGCGCGATCACAAAAAGGTGCGGTCGCCGATACATTGCCAGATTGCCTTTAACAACAAGCAGAGCGTAAATTGATCGATCACGAGCCCGTGCAGAGCATCTCCGCACGCCTATTTTCCAACAAAAAGCCGCCGTCGAAAACTGTTCGCGGCGGCTTTGCAAAATCGGCGTTCGCTATGCGATGCCTAACGATTGAAGTGTTGGCTGATCGATCGTGGATGTGGTGTAAAGCCCGTGATCGCGCTGATAATCGGCGATCGCTCCGCGCGTGAGCGGGCCAATGAGACCATCCACTTCTCCGTGGTAATAACCTTGTTGCTGAAGCGCTGACTGCACATTCGCAGTTATCTGATCTGGTGGCATGCGATTATAACCGTAGATAGGCCCATCCCATGCATAATACGCGTTGGAACTGTAACCCCAAGCTGGGAACCAGTAGCCCGCGTTCCAGTAATAGGGCGCGCCGAACACAAACGTGATGTTGTTATGGTAATGGTTGTGCCACCAGTTCCGATCGTGCCACTGTGATTTGTAGTTGCGGAACACCGCATATCTCTGGCCTTGCCAGTTTTGGCTTCCTTGGATTCGTCTTCCTTGCTGGAATTTTACGGGCGGCGCCTTTGCAGTATTGGGCTGTTTTGGAAGATTAAAATGCTGCGGCTTGAGCGGCTTGCCTTGGGCGAACTTCCCTTTCCCGGCGTTGTGCCCCGCTACGGCCTCAGTCTTCGCCTGCTTCGGCTTGCCTGCTGCCTGCGCATGATTGGCATTCGCTGCGTTGGCTGTTTGCCTTTCGTTGGCTGCTTTAGCTTGTCTCTCAGCCTGGGTTTGGTTCTTGGCTTTCTGAGTTTGATAAGCAGCGTTGGAAGCCTGAGCCGCCTTTGCTTTTTGCTCGTGATAAACTGGCGTTGAGGTTTGGCTCTTTTTGCCTTTCTGGCCGTGATATGCTGCCGTTGATGTCTGAGCCGTATGGGGTTTTTGCGCCGCGGGCGGTGCTGCCGTCATTTTCCTGGCGCCTTTTCCTGCTGCTGGATGCGTAGCGGGCTGAGCAGCATGATGAGCCGGTTGCGAGTGCTTTTTCGGCTGTGGTTTGTTTTCTTGTTTCTGCGCGCCGTAGACCACGCTGAAGAGCGCAAGATTACAGATTAAAACAACTAATATTCTCATAAGCTTCTTTTCCTTTGGTTGTTAGACTTTTGCGGTATGCATTTATTCAACGTGGCAAGGT
>DASXOI010000203.1:0-8535 GCA_036494375.1 Candidatus Udaeobacter sp. | reverse complement strand
CCCAAAGCTCTTTTCCGAGCTCGAGCTGAAAGCGAGTCTCGAATCGGTCGATCCGGTAATGCCGGTTTTCACTTCAGAGTCGCTTCCGCAGTTTCACAGGGCCGTAATTGGCTTTCCCTCAGCTCTTATTCTCGCCAGACTCGCGAAGGAGTCCCGCCGAAGCTCTTGTCTGCCACCGCTGGAACCAATTTATTTGCGTGAACCACACATCACCATGCCGAAATGAAAGAAACTTACCGCTGCTGGGCTGAAATTGATCGCGCCGCGTTGCGGCACAATGCGAAGGTCGTCCGGGATCGAATCGGGTCCGCTGAGATGCTAGCCGTCGTGAAAGCGAATGCTTACGGCCACGGATTAGTCGGCGTCGCGGAAGCGCTGGCCGATGACGCACAATTGTTCGGCGTCGCCAATCTTCAAGAAGCTCTCACACTGCGAGAATCGCTGCCGCATCCCATTGTGATTCTCGGCCCCGCAACTCCTGACGAACGCGCGGAAATCGCCGAACACGGATTTATCCCGACGATCTCCAGTTTGGAGGAAGCGGAAGCCTTCGACTCGTTGAAGCGGATCTCAGTCAATTTCAAGATCGACACCGGCATGGGGCGAATGGGCGTCGTGCAGAATGAGGCGCGCGAGGTTTTCCAACGCGTCGCGAGCATGGCGAATGTTAAGATCCATAGCATATCGACGCATATGCCGGTATCGAACGAAGACGCAGAATACACGCGCGACCAGCTCGTCCGATTCCGAAGAATCGTGGATCAAATTCGCGCAGAAGTTCCGGGAAACTATAAGGCGCACGTGTTGCAAAGCGCCGGCACACTCGCGTTCAATGAGCCGACGTTCGAAATCGTGCGCGCCGGCATCATGCTCTACGGCATTTCGCCGCTCCCGGAATTTCGTGAGTTGCTGAAGCCGGTGATGACGTGGAAAACACGAATTTGCCTTGTGCGCGATGTGCCGAAGGGCAGCTCAATCAGCTATGGCCGCACGTTCATTGCGCCGCGAAATATGCGCGTCGCTACCTTGTCAGCCGGTTATGCCGACGGATATCCGTGGCATCTCTCAAATCGTGGTGCCAGCGTTTTGGTGCGCGGAAAGCGCTGCTCTCTTCTCGGTCGGGTGACGATGGACTTAATGGTCATCGATGTAAGCGGACTGGATGAAGTGCAAGTAGGCGACGATGTTGTTCTCATGGGGCGCGATGGCAGCGAAGAAATTCCCTGCTCTGAATTAGGCGAAAAAGCGGGCACGATCACGTGGGAGATTATCACGCGAATTGGCGCCCGGGTGCGTCGGGTTTATGTTTGACGGTCGTTGAACCATTGAAGCGTTAAGGCGGATCAGAATCGCGAGCCAAGTTCAAAGCGCTTCAACGCTTTACCCGTTTAACCAACCAATGTTCCAAATCATCTTCAACGAACTGAGCGCAGCCGAAATCTCGGCGTTACCAAAAAGGTTGCAGCTTGAGTTGCTGGCGGAGTTTCAAATTTTACCCGAAGATTTGGATCAGCTCGACTCGGAGCGCTTCGGTGTCATCGAACGCGAGGGGAAGAAGCTATATCGCTATCGCGCGAAGAATTACCGTATTTATTTCGCCAAGACCGAGGAAGGCGTCAAAGTGCATCGCGTTTTGCACAAAAACACGCTTCGCGATTTTCTGTTCCGCAGCAAGCTGCCTGTTTCCGAGGACGCGCAGTTGGGCGAGACGCGCGAGTTCTGGAAGTTGATTGAAGAAGGCGAGAAGACGCCGAAGGGATAAAGCCCGGTGAACGACGCTCACCTCGAATCGAACCGCCGAACAGCGACACTTAACTGCGGGGTCATTTCGAGCGTGCCTAGGAATCTCGCAATCGAAGCGCGGACCGCGGCTAATGAGGCTGATCAACGAGGCTTCTCAGAGATCCTTTGCCTCCCTCAGGATGACGAACGCCGAAGCGCTTGTCACTTCATCAAGAGCACGGAACGGCTGCGCTTGATCTCGCGCGTGATTTTCCGGTGCATGTATGCGGGCATGCCTGTAACGCGACGAGGCAGAATTTTGCCACTCTCCGTGACAAATTTTTTCAGAAGATCAGGGTTCTTGTAATCGATTGCCTCCATGGCAATATCGATCCTGCGCCGCGGCATGGGCCGATTGGCGCGGCGAAATGCGGAACGGCGTTTTGGAGTTTTCGGTTGCATTGGCTGGTTACCTGGTCTCGCGGTGCAAGGTGTGCCGCCGCAAAAACGGATTGTATTTTTTCTTCTCTAAACGATTCGGCGTCCGTGGACTTTTCTTATTACGCGTCGTCATATAACGCGAAGTCGGCTTTCCAAGCGCTTTAGCTTCGGTGCATTCGAGGGTAACAATCTCCTGAGCCATATGGGTCGATCACTCCTTTACTTCTGTTGGAGTAGCTTCCTCCTCCTCGGATTCGGCTCCTTCCTCTTCGGTCAAACCAAACAAAGATGTAACTGATGGTCGCATCCGAGCGGCTTTACTCTGCTTCTCCAACTGCGATTGACACTCCACGGTGAAACGGGCAAAGGGAATCGCCTCGAGACGTGCATGCGGGATGGGTTTCCCGGACATCTCGCATTTGCCGTATGTTCCGAGCTCGACGCGCTTCAGCGCCTCATCGATTTCATAAAGTGCATCCTGTTCTTGAGAGAGCAAACTCAGCGCAAAATCGCGATCGTATGCATCCGATCCGGCGTCCGCCTGATGCATTCCGAAAGCGGAAGCTTCGCTGCCTTCAGCGCGCGAGCGAAGGGTGCCCTGAGCTACGCCTGCCATCGAATCCACGACTGCATCGCGAAGCTGAAGCAGTTTTTGTTTTTGTTTGCGAACGAACGGATCCAACTTTTTTTCGCGATGATTTAATCCCAGTAACACTGCTGCGGGCGATTCTGTTAGTTCCGAGTTAGTTTTTGGCAAACGGCGCGCGACCTTCTTTTCAGGAGCCGGATTTTTCGACTTGGCCTTTTTGGCCTGAACTTTGTGAGCCGGGCGAGGCTTTCGTACCGCGGACTTCGCCGGAGAACTGCTCTTTTTCTTTGATTTGGCCATAGAGACTCTTGGTAAGCGCCAATCTAATCGACTGGCGCAGGGAAAATGGACGCTTAATTAAGAACGTTTATCCCAGCACGCAAGCGGATTCGCCAAAAACTTTGCCTCACTTAGGCCGATGGTGCTCAATTGTAACCTTCACCATCCCAGCCGGATTTATCACGGACTGTACCGAGATCTAATCGACAGGCGCGTCATGGGATCGCCATTCGCAAACCTGCCGCTTGCTGATTCATTCCACAGCTCAAAACGATCGCGTGCCGCGCGCTCGGCATCGGCGTTCGCGAGAGTGAAAGCCGTAAACGGACGCTGCGGTCCGCGTGAAGTACCGGCGGAGTCTCTTTCGAACGCAGTGCTTGGGCCGCCAGAATGATCTGCCACAATCCGGCGCCGCCAACGTTTTCGCCCAAGGCGGGTTTGCCTGTATAAACCAGCGCATCTGGAACGACTTCCTGAAGCGCTCTGAATTCTGCCTGATCGACAAACGTTCCATTCGCACTTGAAATGACTAAATCGATTTCTACCTGGCGAAGATCGCGGAGGATGCGCTTCAAAATTTCTTCCGCTTCGGCTCGTTTCCTAAAATGGCCGCCCGCATGCGCGCATTCGATCGTGACGAATCCATCACGTGCGACAACGATCGCTCCTGCGCCTTCGCTCAAAATCATCCCGCGGTTTTGCTTACTGAAGGGTTCAATCGGCGGAGCCATGCGCAACAAACGCCAACGCCGGTAAGCATCGCATAATAGCCAGTCGATTTCTTCGGTCCCTACAACGAGACAATAGTCCAGCGCCTCATTGGCCATCAATTCCCCGGCCATCGTTATCGCAGCGAGCCCGACGGCGCCGTCACCTACGAGGGTGTACGTCGCGCCCGTCACGCCGAGGATCGCAGCAAGATGACTTGCCGGCGCATTGAACACGGTTTCCGGAAACAGGAGCGGACTGGCTGCCTGTGCGCCGCGGGCGACGATTTCATGGTAAAAACGTTTCGTGTAACCGACGCCTCCATTTGAGATGGCGAAGACGAGCGCAATGCGTTCAGCATTCTTGGACTCGATTTTTACTCCCGCAGACTCCAACGCGTCCAACCCAGCCACCGCGGCAAAACGCGAGATAGCACTGGCGCGACGAAGACGCGGATGGGAAATCGCTTTCAGCGCCGAATCTGGTACGCGAAAAACGTTGTAAACGTGATCAACGAATTGTTCGGAAATTGTCGTCGCGGATGCTTCCTCACCCCGAAGCAGTCGCTCCCAAACGGAATCAATGCCGGTGCCCAGAGGGGTAACCCACCCCATGCCGGCAACCGCCAAACTCATGCTTCGAACTTGCGCATTATCAGCGAAGCGTTCGTTCCACCAAATCCAAACGAGTTCGAAAGTGCCAGGCTCACCGCAGCTGGCCGCACTTCGTTCGCGACGATGTTTAGATCAACATCGTCATCTGGAGAGGTGAAATTGATGTTGGCCGGAAGAAATTGGTGTTGAAGCGCAAGCAAACAAACGACGGCCTCGATGGCGCCGGCGGCGCCGAGGGAATGGCCCATCATGCTTTTGGTTGAGCTTACCGGCACACCATTGAACAACGCGCTGATTGCCTTGCCCTCGCTTGCATCGTTGAAAACCGTGGCGGTACCATGCGCATTGATGTAATCAACGTCGGACGCAGAGACATTCGCGCTCTTGAGAGCCCGTTCCATTGCTTGTCGGGCTCCGATGCCCGATGGCTCGGGTTGCGTCATATGAAAGTTGTCTGTTGAAATGCCGTAACCGATTATTTCCGCGAGCACAGGCGCGCCGCGCTCGCGAGCGAGGTCGAGATTTTCCAAGGCTAAAACCGCGGCGCCTTCACCGAGCACCATACCAGACCGCTGGTGATCGAACGGTCGGCATTTCTCGGGTGTTGACGCCTGAAGCGAATCAAAGCCGACGAAGACCATCTCGGCGAGTGCGTCGTACCCGCCGGCTAATACCCGTTGATAACGACCGGAACGCACGCATTCAAATGCGTGACCGATCGCATTTGTCCCGGAGGCGCAGGCGTTCGCGATCACGTGACACGGCGCTGAAATTTCAAAAGCTGTGTGCGCGTCGATCACTGGCTTTTGCGCTGGGTAATTAGCGATCCATGTCGGCGCATGCCGCAGATCCCCTGCTGCGTTTAATGAGCGGTAATACCGCTCGCCATAAGACATGCCTCCGCTTGTTGTTCCAACTATCGTTAACTCCGGTTCAAATTCAGGCTGTTGCGTCCTGAGTTCTTGCAGCGCCTGAATCATCATGTGCGACCCGCGATGCAGGCGTCCGGAACGAGGTATTTGCGCGTGGCTGGCAAGCAGACGCGAGTCGGAAACCTGGCCCGCGGTTTTGCACCGGCATTGCGTGACCGAAAAGCGCATCACCGGAGTCACACAGTCTCGTGCGCTGCGCAACGACGCGAGCGTTTCGGCCAAACCAAACCCGAGCGGGCTGATTACACCCGCTGCCGTAACTGCCACGCGGGCTGAATTATTCGTGCTTTCTCGCCTTTCTGTTTGAGCCATTATCTCACGTCAAAATTTGACCTTGATTTGTATTGCTTTCTTAAAAGAAGCATTTTACAAGTGACCGCAAAACGGGAAACGGAAGCCCGGAAGTTGGTGGATTGTCAGTTGAGTTTATTCAATGGCGATTTGAAATCCGATAAGCGGAAACAGTTACCTGGCAGCGTTTTTCTAGAGTAAACTCGATGGGAACAAAATTATACGTAGGCAATCTCCCCTTCAACACGACGGAGAACGAACTGCAGGAGATTTTTTCGCAAGCTGGCGCTGTGCAGGAAGTGACTCTCATGCAGGACAGATTCACTGGCAAATCACGTGGATTCGCCTTTGTGACTATGAGTTCAGATGAGGAAGCGCAGAGTGCCATCTCGAAGTTCAATGGCCACACCATGGATGGGCGGCCGATGACTGTAAATGAGGCGCGCCCGCGCGAGCAGCGGCCACCGGGTGGCGGCGGCGGCGGTGGCGGAGGACGTTACGGCGGCGGCGGATACGGCGGCGGTGGCCGGCGTGACGGTGGCGGTGGCCAGCGAAGAGGCGGCGGCTACTAGCCAATCGGCGTTGCCTGCGGACGGGTGCTGCGATTCCGCCGTCTCAGCGGACCGATTTGATTCTCTGCGCAGAGGACAGCGCACGCTATAGCTCCATTGGGCAAATGTGGGCAGGGCTGGATTCGAACCAGCGAAGGCGTAAAGCCAGCAGATTTACAGTCTGCCCCGTTTGGCCACTTCGGTACCTACCCGTTTTAGCGCGAGGGATTTCATATATCCTCGCGTCTCACAGCTTGCAACTCCCGTTAGGTTTCACAGTGTTGATAGCACTCACGCAAACCGTTACGTTTTGATATGGCGCTTCTGCGCGGCGTTTTTTGGTTCGTCCTCTTCCTGGTGCTGACTTTTTGTTTCGTGGTGCTGTTCGATTACGGGCCACGCGATTTTGCCAGCGGAGCTGAGAAAGAGTATGCCCGGGTAAAATCGTTCGTTGTAAAGCGGACAGAAGAAACCGGGGGAAATAAAAAAGACCGCTGAGCCCGGTGGTCAATCTACGTTGGAGCCATGGCGAGAGTTTCTATCGGCAGCGGTGCGAGAAATTCTTTTGCGTTTTCGATCTGCAACACGGGTTGAGCGAGATGTGCTGTCAGGAAGCTGCTATCTGCCGTGAGAGCAACCGCGGCTTGAGCGCGAATTTCGGACTCGGCTAATTGCTCGATAACGCGACATACTTTCTCACTCAAATCGCGGCAATCTGTAAACTGAACGGTGCAAACACCGGGCGCAGTGTCTTCCACAAAAGGACTGAGAGTAAACGCGTAGTGAAGCAAAATTTCCTGTATCGATTTTTCCTGCGCGGGTGCACGAACTTTGATGATCACCTGCAATGATCGCGCCAACGCCTGACTCGGCGTCAATCCTTTTCGAATACCGGCATTTTCTGCGGCTTCGTTCAGTTGAATGATGACCGGTTTCCTTTCATGCTCTTCGATCAATGCTACTGGTTTTTCGCAGAGTTCAGCCTGATGCCGCATGGCTGCCTGCAAATAGAAATTCGGCAAATAAATCGTCGCGAACATCAATAGGCTCCTAAGAGGTAGGGACGGCGCAGCGCGATGTCCCTACCATGCGATCGTTTCACAACAATTCGGAGTCGTGAAAGCACGTCGTCGCTTTCAAAAGTTTGAATGTCCCACGAATTTTCGAGCACCAGTTTCAGTTGCGCACTACTAACCATTTCATATCGCGTGAGAACCAGACATGCCGTGGGCAGCATCTCGACCAACCGTTGCAAGCGATACCAATTCGTTTGTGGAACTTTACGCAATTCCTCGGGAGCGTTCAGCACCAGATCGACAATCACCAGCGGAAAATTACCGTCGCGCAACAGCAGATCAGCCGCTTTGACGGCTTCAGATGCTTTGCTGCACCGGACCCAAAGCAGATGTTTCAGCCATGCATTATCCAACCCGCAAGGGTCAAACGAATCGCGTCCATCAATCAGCGCCAGGAAATAATTATCGCGATACGCCAAATGGACGAGCGCATGAATGAGCGATGCGCTTCCCGCACTTTTTTCCGGGCTGATCAATTCGGTGATCGCGCCACGCGGCAATCCGCCGCCCATCGATTCCTCCAGAAAAGGTAAGCCGGTAATTAACCGCCTCGCTGTCGCGAGTGAAGGATGAGGGAAACGCTCCGCCAGCAGATTGCGTAGATCGATAATTTTGGCGCTCGCGGCCATCGCAAATAAACATGACATATCGACCAGATATGTTCAAGTGAACGTGGCGCTACCGTCATCCTGAGCGCAGCGAAGCGGAGTCGAAGGATCCCGTTGCGCTACGTTTTCGGATTGCTACGAGATCGTTTGATTCGCTCATTCCCCGTTCGCTCAGCCTCCGGCCTTCCATGTCGCCGCTTACCCAGCCGCTCCATCCTCGACCGCGGTCGGAATGACGAGCCTATTCAATGTCTTTTCCGCCGCTCTTGCTTGCGGATCAGTGACACCATCACGCCCTGAACTTTAAGCTCGCGCGCCGGCACCAAGTCGGGATACCGCGGATTTTCCGCCTTCAGATACGGGCGGCCGCGCTCCATCACATAACGCTTCAATGACGTTTCGCCATCAATCAATGCCGCAACGATATCGCCGTCGTGCACTTCTTTAGTGTCTTCCAAAATCACAATATCGCCATCAACAATGTGCGCCCCTATCATTGAGTCGCCTCGCACCCGTAGCGCGAATGTGCCTCGATTCTTCAACACATTTGCCGAGCGCGTATCCAGCGACACGTGCCCTTCGATGCTCTGCTCAGTCAACGCGGACATTCCAGCCGGGATCTGACCGTAAATTGGAATGTCGGTAATCCGAACCTTCATAGCTGGCGTGATCAACGCACGAGCTTTTCGCGCGTGCCGGTTGAGAAAACCTTTTCGCTCCAGTG
>DASXOI010000202.1:0-5838 GCA_036494375.1 Candidatus Udaeobacter sp. | reverse complement strand
TCCGTGAAACGCCAAATTCCGCTGGCTGAAAGTTCGGATCGAAGCGACATAAATTACGATGCAAAAAATTACTCCATTCTTATGGTTTGATGATCAGGCTGAGGAGGCCGCGAATTTTTACACGTCGATCTTCAAAAATTCCAAAATCGGCAGAATCCTTCGCAACACCGAAGAAGCAGCGGAAAAAACCGGTTGTTCCGTCGGGTCAGTGCTGACGATCGAATTCGAAATCGAAGGCCAGAAGTTCGTCGCGCTTAATGGCGGCCCGCTTTTCAAATTCAATGAATCGATCTCCTTCGTCATCAACTGCGAAACACAGGAGGAAGTGGATTATTGTTGGGAGAAACTCACTGCAGATGGTGGCGAGGAATCGGCGTGCGGCTGGCTCAGGGACAAATTCGGTCTTTCGTGGCAGGTCACCCCAACGGCGTTGATCGATATGTTGCACGACAGCGATGAGAAGAAATCTGGACGCGTCATGCAGGCGATGCTTCAAATGCAGAAGATCGATATCAAAGCGCTGAAAGATGCTTATGAGCGGTGACTGGATGGGAGCACAGGGTCGATTTAACGAGTAATCGCACCGAAAGAGCTCGTATTAGAAGTTTCACTTCCATTCGCGTCGTTCGTGTGTTTCGTGAGTGAAATTCACATATGAGCAGTGTTCGAGTTTTAGTCGGAACAAGAAAGGGCGCGTTCATCCTTACATCCGATGGCGCGCGCAAACGATGGAAGGTCAGCGGCCCGCATTTTGCTGGCTGGGAAATTTATCATATGAAAGGCTCGCCCGTTGACCCCGACCGGATCTACGCGTCTCAGACAAGCGCCTGGTTTGGACAAATCATTCAGCGCTCAGACGACGGCGGCAAAACATGGAATCCGCCGGGCACGAAACCGGAGGATTTGATGACGTCAGAAGGAATGCCGAAGGGCGAAAGCAACATGTTTATTTACGATGCTTCGCCTGAAAGCGGTCGTCCGCTCACGACCCACCAGTGGTACGACGGCACGCAGCATCCCTGGGAATTCAAACGCGTCTGGCATTTGGAACCATCGCTACACGATCCCGATCACGTTTATGCGGGTGTAGAAGATGCCGCGTTGTTCCAATCAAAAGACGGCGGAAAATCGTGGCATGAATTGGCAGGACTCCGGGGCAACGATACCGGTCCCAAATGGCAGCCGGGCGCGGGCGGGATGTGTTTGCACACCATTCTTCTCGACCCTAACAATCCCGATCGCATTTCCATCGCAATCTCTGCTGCCGGTGCGTTTCGCACCGACGACGGCGGGAACACGTGGAAACCGATAAATCGCGGGCTGCACTCACAATACATCCCGGACCCCAACGCAGAGGTCGGTCACTGCGTGCATCGGATCGCGATGCATCCGTCGCGGCCGAATACATTATTCATGCAAAAGCATTGGGACGTGATGCGCAGCGATGACGCGGGCGGTTCGTGGCATGAGGTCAGTGGCAATTTGCCGAGCGATTTCGGATTTCCGATCGACGTTCATGCCCATGAGCCGGAAACAATTTACGTCGTACCGATCAAGAGCGATTCCGAGCATTACCCGCCCAGTGGCAGATTGCGCGTGTATCGCAGCCGGACAGGTGGCAACGATTGGGAAGGGCTAACGAAAGGTCTGCCTCAACGGAATTGCTACGTGAACGTGTTACGCGATGCGATGTCCGTAGATTTGCTCGATCCTTGCGGCGTTTATTTCGGAACCACCGGCGGCCAGGTTTACGCCTCGGTGGATGCCGGCGATAAATGGAAGCCGATCGTGCGCGATTTGCCTGCGGTGCTGTCGGTAGAGGTTCAGACATTAACTTGAAATTCCAAATCTCAAGGAGTGACGGCGTGCCAGCCGTCATGTTGGAAACCGACGACTGCCCAAGCCGTCGTTCCTTGCTTTCACTGCCATGATTCGCGTGATTCTTCCGCCGAACTTACGTACGCTGGCGCACCTCGACGGCGAAGTAGAACTTGAGCTCAATGGAACGCTGACTCAGCGCGCGCTGCTGGACGCGGTTGAAGCAAAATATCCGATGCTGCGAGGGACCTTGCGTGATCACGTAACCGAGCTTCGGCGGCCCATGGTCCGTTTTTTTGCGTGCGGCGAAGATTTGTCGCATGAACCGCCCGATGCACCGCTGCCTGATGCGATTGCGAACGGGACTGAACCATTCCTCATTATCGGTGCAATTGCGGGTGGATAGGGGACTGCAGTGATTTTGTAGGCCAAGTCCTATTCGGTGCGCCGCGAAGATGGCAGCGCTTGATTGCGCCGCTCACGCCCAACCGATATGCTCCGGCGCATGTCTGGAAAAGCAAAAGCAATTCAACAGGCGGAAAACACGCAGCAATTCGGGAGCGCGATTCGCGCTGAATTTCCGCTGCTCATCGGGTTGGGAACGGTCGCGATTTTTTTCGTAGTCGGAAGCCGGTTGAACGAACTCACCATGCATGCACTACCTCTGGTTGGTGTCTTTGTCTGGCTCTTTGCTGTGATCCTTTGGTCGGCGATGTGCGTAGTGCGGCATGCCGATTGTCTTGCGATCAAACTTGGCGAGCCCTTTGGAACTTTGATCCTCACCCTCTCAGCGATCAGCATCGAGGTCGTAATGATTTCCACGGCCATGTTACATGGCGCGAACAATCCAACGCTCGGACGAGACGCAATTTTCGCTGTAATCATGATCGCACTCGGCGGCCTTGTTGGGCTGTCTTTGCTGCTTGGCGGGCTGAGATATCGCGAACAGCATTACAACATCCAGGGCGTCAATGCCTACATCAACGTAATCATGGCCTTGGCTGTGCTCGGTCTGGTGTTGCCAAATTTCACTCTCTCGACCGGCGGCCCAACGTTTTCTACAGAACAGGAAATCTTTTTCGCGTCAGTGTCGCTATTGCTTTACGCGGTCTTTCTGCTCATCCAGACGCTGCGACATCGTGGTTATTTCCTGGATGTAAAAGAAACCGCGACGAAGCATTCGCCGCATCATTTACCGCAGGTACGGTCAACGGGTTTTCATGCGGTGCTGCTGCTCTTGTACCTTGCTGGTGTTATTTTCCTTGCGGAGAAATTCGCGGTTCCCTTGGACAACAGCATTGAGCAATTTCACATGCCACAGGCATTTGGCGGCGCGGTCATCGCTGCGCTGGTGCTCTCGCCGGAAGGATTGGGCGGGATCGCCGCTAGTCTGCACAACCAACTGCAGCGTTCGATAAACATTTTGTTCGGGTCAGTGCTCGCGACCATTGGGTTGACGATTCCGGCAGTGCTGATGATCGGTTTGGTGACGAAACGGCCGGTGGCCCTTGGTGTACAGGGCGGCAACCTACCTCTGTTGCTCTTAACGCTGGCTGTGAGCGTGGTTACGTTCACGAGCCGCAAAACCAACGTTTTGCAGGGGTGTATTCATTTGCTGCTCTTCGCGGTTTTCGTGCTGCTGATTTTTGCGCCTTAACTATCCGACCGGAGAGCGTACGCGCACCTATTCCTTATGCGCCTCGGTGCATCACGACAGCATCAGGACGTTGTTCAACGACTTTAAACCCAAATCGCTCGTAGAGACGCAACACCGGTTTACCAGCTACGAAACTGACAGAGATCGTCGAGTGATCAGGATTCGCGCGCACCAATTGCGTCAGCAGAGCTGTGCCGATGCCATGCCGCCGGTGCTCGGGTTTTACCGCCAGCGCAAGCTCAGGTGACGCGTCAGATTTATCCGCCGGGCGTCGGAGCCAGGCTGCGCCCAGCAAAGTCCGATTTTTTTTGTCGTGCGCAACGAATCCGGTATCGCCGATACGGCCCCAGTCTTCCACGTAACGCGAAATCTCTGGCCGACGCACGACATCGCGAGACAGCGGCTCGTTTTTTCCGACGGACGACAAGCCGTAGTACAGGATCTCCCAAAGAATGGGTTCATCCTGGCGTGTAAGCGGGCGAATCTCGTGATCCATTGAAAACCGGACAACGGCTTTACTATAGCCAGCACGCGCAAATACGAAACTACGCAATGCTCATTGGGTTCGACGCTAGCGTCCGCATCCATGGTAAGTGTCACTGTGGTAGCATGATGTAACGCGCACATCTTGCCCCGAAACAATTTTTAAATCTCAGTTGACGTGCACACACTCCCTGCTAGTGTGCTGGTCCCGCGCGAAGCGGGGCTCCTACACTTTGGAGTGCGTTCTATGTACATTTTGGGACTGCAAATTGGCTCAATTTTGTCCCGCTAAATCGCTGTTGCTTTGGCAAACGCGGTCCATGGCGATCAAAATTGAGTTTTTTTGTCGGCTCGAATGTACAGAACGGCTGGTTCTTTGACATCTACATACAGGGTAGTAAGAAAATACAACTTTAAGAGCTGAGTCTGAAATCAAGACTGTAGCGGCGGTCTATGGCCGCCGAAGCAGAGAGAGTTTCAGTTATCAAAGAATCTCGGTCCCGCATCTGCGGGACCGTACAGATTGATCAAGCTACAAAGAGCACATCATGGATGCCTTGGTGCCAATAGGCGATGAAGGACGTGGTAAGCTGCGTTAAGCTACGGTGAGCGGCAAACACGCTTTGACCCGTAGATTTCCGAATGGGGTAACCTGAGCAGGGTAATACTTGCTCGAGTTTCTGTGAATTCATAGCAGGAACATCGCGACACCCGGTGAAGTGAAACATCTCAGTAACCGGAGGAAGAGAAAGCGAATGCGATTCCGTCAGTAGTGGCGAGCGAAAGCGGAACAGGCCAAACCCAGCTACTTCATGTGCTTTGAACCTAGTGATTCGATTAGAATGCCGCAGGCGTTCAAATCGCTCCTTTTCGAGGAGTGGCAATCGAAACAATAGGGCAGAGCATAAGAAGTAGCTGGGGGTTGTAGGAGCCCGATGTGGTAGTGCAAAGGTTAGGTGAAGCTTCTGGAAAGCTGCGCCATAGAGGGTGACAGACCCGTAACCGAAAACCCGCGCACGCCTAGGGATTTCCTGAGTAATACGATGCACGTGAAACTTCGTATGAATCTGCGCCGACCACGGCGTAAGCCTAAATACTCATTGGCGACCGATAGTGAACAAGTACCGCGAGGGAAAGGTGAAAAGAACCGCTGCGAGCGGAGTGAAATAGTACCTGAAATGATGTGCTTACAAGGTGTCAAAGCTGGCGCAAGCTGGTGATGGCGTGCCTTTTGCTTAATGAGTCTGCGAGTTACTATCAGTGGCAAGCCTAAGGCGTTCTGCGCCGGAGGCGAAGCGAAAGCGAGTCCGAAATGGGCAATTCAGTCGCTGGTAGTAGACCCGAAGCGGAGGTGATCTACCCATGAGCAGGATGAAGGTTGCTTAACCGCAACTGAAGGTCCGAACCCGTGAAGGTTGAAAACTTCTGGGATGACTTGTGGGTAGGAGCGAAAGACTAATCAAACCCCGTGATAGCTGGTTCTCCCCGAAATAGCTTGAGGGCTAGCCTCGTGTGCTGACCTGCGGAGGTAGAGCACTGGATGAACTAGGGCCCATACCAGGGTACCGAACTCAATCAAACTCCGAATACCGCAGGGTGTAACACGGGAGTCAGTGCGTGAGGGATAAGCTTCACGCGCGAGAGGCAAACATGCCAGACCAGCAGCTAAGGTGCCCAAATGCCGTTCAGTGGAAAGGATGTGAGGTTGCTTAGACAGTGAGGATGTTGGCTTAGAGGCAGCCATCATTTAAACAGTGCGTAATAGCTGACTCATCGAGCGATCTCGCGCCGATAATGATTGGCGATAAACGGCATACCGAAGCTCTGGAATACATTTTGGTTCGCCAGAATGGATTGGTAGGGGAGCGTTCTTAATGCAT
>DASXOI010000201.1:0-1928 GCA_036494375.1 Candidatus Udaeobacter sp. | reverse complement strand
TAAACGGCTAGATCCGTTCTTTCCCGTTCTTTTTAAGGGCAAGCACGGTCTCGTCGCGCACGAATGCATTGTCGACCTGCGCCAGTGGAGAAGCGCAGGCATTGAAGTCGAAGATGTGGCAAAGCGTTTGATGGATTACGGTTTTCACGCGCCAACCGTTTCGTGGCCGGTTGGTGGAACAATGATGATCGAGCCGACCGAGAGCGAACCGAAACACGAGCTCGATCGTTTTTGCGACGCGATGCTCTCCATTCACGCCGAGATGCAAGCAATCGCTGACGGAAAACAGGATCGGCAAAGCAATTTGCTCAAGAATGCGCCGCACACCGCGCGACAAATCGCGTCCGACAAATGGGACCGCCCTTACTCGCGCGAGCAGGCAGCTTTTCCCGCGGCATGGACGCGCGACCACAAATTCTGGCCCGCAGTTGGCCGCATCGACAACGTTTACGGCGATAGGAATCTGTTCTGCTCTTGCCCGCCAGTGGAAGAGTTTGCAGATTGAATCAAGCCTGAGCGCTTTAGCTGCGCGAAGACATATGTCGCGGGTACTGACGGCGGTTGTAATTGTCATTGTCGGCACCCTCGCGCGGGCAATGGCGAACGCGTTGTCGTTTGCGGGACGTGCAGACGTAATCCGGATTCTGAAAACCGAATGCTTCGAAATATTTCGAGATGTTAGGAAGATTCCGAGCGAGGCGGCGCACCCAGAGCCGTACAAAAGTCCTTTGAATTACCGCTAGCCTTCAGGTGCAAGCTCGGGAGCGGCGACGACAGGCGAGCAGATTGAGCTGCCGTCATTTTTTGGGTTTTCGATCAGAGAACTTCCTCGCCCTCCGCCACCTGCCCGATGCGGAGAAATGTTGTGACAAATTCGCCTTCGCCGCATACGACCATCTCCGGAAAGCGCTTGAACCATTTGCCTTCTGGAACATCTGGCTCCGTGTCCAGCCACACGGCGAAAAGCTCCAACTGAGCAACAGAAATTTCCCGCTCGTCGATCCGGAGCCAGAGATGCTCAAGCAAGGCTCCTGGCACGCCACGGCGGCGGATCTTAGGCATGCGAACTGCCACCGTAGAATCCGCGCGTCAATTCTTCGCGAATCCTTAGTTTTTCCACCGGATCGACTGTGTCGATCATGCGTTGCGCCAGTGCCGCTAGTTCTTTGCCGCTAAGCATTCGCTCGGCATCGAGCCGATAGGCGAACTGGATAACTTCTGCCTGCTCCGTCGGTGGCAAACGCTGTATTTCGATGATTATCTCGCGTGCGCTCACCAGCGAACGTAACTGTAATCCGCCTATGGGCGCAACTGGCAGCTCGGCTTGGCCGCATATGCAACAGGAATTTTCGAAGTCTCCGCGCCCTTCGTGTTCTCGAGTGAAGCTGGCGGTGAAATTATGCCTCGGGCGCGAGCTCCGGCGCGGTCACGACGCGGCTGGGAACAAGGCGAAGCGCGCTGCCATTCGTTTCCTCGGGTGCAGCGGGACCGGCTTCGTGATATTCGGCGTCGCTGTTCACCTGCCAGAGATCGTAAAGCTTTGTGTCGGCGAGAATGTTTTCCACGCACAACATCGCAGTCATCATCGCGTGATCCTGATTGTTGTATTTGTGCATTCCGTTACGCCCAACCAGATGCAGGTTTGGATATCGTGTGTCGAGTTCCTCACGAATGGTGGCGACGTGCCGGGCGTAGTCGTCATCGTAAACCGGATACGCCTTTTTCTGGCGAACGACGCAGCCATCAACGAAATCGCCTTCCTTCGCCAACCCGATCTGAACCAGCTCGCGCTTTGCAAGCTCGATCAACTCCTTGTCGCTAGAGTCCCAAAGACCGTCGTGTTCGAAACAGAAATACTCCAGACCGTAGCAAACCTTGTCCGTCTCGGGCACCATTTCGGGCGACCACGATCGAAAATTCTGAACACG
>DASXOI010000200.1:0-13814 GCA_036494375.1 Candidatus Udaeobacter sp. | reverse complement strand
AAGTGTGAATCCGATTTCTGCAATCCAATCGATGAACTCCCGCAACGCGCCGAGGTCGCCGATTCCCAGATCGTTCTCTCCTCGCAACGCAAACAGTGGCACGAGAACTCCGGCGATTTTCTTTTCCGGAGACAGATTCATTTAGCCACCGATGAACACGGATGAAACACGGATTTAGAATACCAGACGTTTGTATTCGAGTTTCGCGCGCCCGAAATTCAGCAATATTCCGACCCTCAGACCGGTAGCCTTTAGTTCATTTAACAACTGCGCCTCATCTCGCTTGTCGTACTGCGGCCCGATTTTCACTTCTACGACGACGCAGGCATCGACGAGGATATCAGCGTCGTAATCACCGACAACAACGCCTTTGTATTGGACTTGGATGCGATTTTCGAGTTCTGCGGCTGCGCCTCGGCGAAGCAGTTCGACTTGGAGAGCGCGTTGATACACGCGCTCCAGAAATCCGTAGCCGAGTTGGCTATGTACTTCGAACGCAGCTCCAATGATCTTCTCAGTCGTTTGTTTGTGGAGGAGCTTATCCCCACTTGATTCGTCAATCTCGAGCATCTCTCATCCGTGTTTCATCTGTGTCAATCCGTGGCGTCTGAATCAGCGGCGCTGCACCTGCCAGTCTTCAATCAGGTCGTTTGGAATTTCTTGTAGAAAACGCGATGGCCGCTGGAAGACATCGCCGTAGCCGCCGCTCAGGCGCATGTGCGGATAGGTGAGATAAAGCTCGTCGCGCGCCCGCGTGATCGCCACGTAGAATAGGCGCCGTTCTTCCTCCAACGCATCGCGAGTGTCGAGCGAACGGCTGCTGGGGAACATACCGTCACTCAGCCAAATCACGAAGACGGTATGAAACTCGAGACCTTTCGCCTGATGCACGCTGGAGAGGTTGACCGCTTCTTTCTCGCTTGCCTGAGCTGGCGCGGCTTCCGCGTCGACGTTGCTGATCAATGCCAACTGAGACAGAAATTCGTTTAAGTCTTTGAATTGGCGAGCGAATGCTGCGAGCTGGTCGAGGTCTTCGCGGCGAAGTTGGTAATTCGCGAAGTTCACCTTTGCATAATCGTCGTAGATCGCTTCCACAACTGATGTGATCATTTGCGATGGCGGATTCGGTTCACCGCCCGGCGCGATCTCATCAAGGGTGTGCGCCAATTGTGTCCACATTTTTTTTGATTTTGCCGGGACGTTCATTGCAAGGAAGCGCTCGCCAAATTTGTAGTCCCGACTCGTCGGGATGACCCCGGCTGGCGCTGATTCTCCTTCGACACCGCGCTCGACGCCCCCGGCTACAACCTCTGTTTCCCATGTGCGCCACAGATTTTCCGCGGTGCGGTTTCCGATTCCTGGAAGCAATTTCACCATGCGATGAAACGCAACTTCATCGCGCGGATTGGCTACGAAACGGATAAACGACGTCACATCTTTGATGTGCGCTTGTTCGAAGAACCGGATACCGCTGGTGATTTGGTACGGAATGCCCCGGCGCGAAAGCTCCAATTGCAGTTCGAGCGCGTGATAATGCGCACGGTAAAGGACAGCGATGTCGTTGAGATCGATGTTTTCATCGCGCAATTCGAGAATCCGCTGGGCGACAAACTGCGCTTGCTCCGAGCTATCATTGAGTGCGACCAATGCCGGCTTGAGCGTCTTTGATTCGCGGGTTGCGCTTAAATGTTTTCGAAATTGCTGAACATTCGCGGCGATCGCCGCGTTCGCCACTCCCAGAATTTCCGGCACACTGCGATAGTTCATTTCGATCTTGAACACCTGCGCATCCGGATAGCGCTTCGGAAATTCAAGGATGTTTTGAAAGTTCGCGCCGCGCCATGAGTAGATCGATTGCGCGTCGTCGCCCACAACCATGAGGTTGCGATGGTCGCGCGCGAGCAGATCGACAAGGTCAGCTTGGATTTTGTTGGTGTCCTGGTATTCGTCGACCAGAACGAATTGAAACTGGCGCCTATAGATTTCCGCGATCCGCTCGTTCTGCTGAATCATCAACAATGTTTTTTGCAGCAGGTCGTCGAAATCCACCGAGTTCGTCGCCTTCTTCTTTTTTTCGTATCGGTCCCGAACGTCCTGGATTTTGTCGAGCAACGGCAGGAAGTAAGGAAACTTTTCCGCGAGCAATCCTTCCAGAGGCATCTCCGTGTTCACGGCGAAGCTGAAGATTTCTGCGAGTACATCACCTTTTGGAAACCGAATTTCCTTTGGATCAATTCCTGCACTTGCCACCACGGTGTTGATCAAATCCTTTTGATCTTCACGATCCATGATAGTGAAGCCGCTCGAGTAACCGAGGGCTGTGCCGTGCCTGCGCAAAATTCGATTGCCTACTGAGTGGAATGTTCCACCCCAAAGCCCGCTGGCATCCACCGGCAGCAGATTGGCGACACGATTCAGCATTTCGCGGGCTGCTTTGTTCGTGAACGTGAGCAACAGAATATTTCGCGGATCGATTCCGTTCTCGAGGAGGTACGACACGCGATACGTGAGGGTCCGCGTTTTTCCCGAGCCCGCGCCGGCGATCACAAGGATCGGGCCAGGCGGAGCGGTCACTGCTGCGAGCTGCTGTTCGTTCAACTCAGCGGCGTAATCCACGTGCACGCCCGTGGATGACGGGGCGCGTTGCAGCGTGTATTGGCGGGACATACGCTGTAGGGCGATTCGTAGTTCGCGCTACGAAAGCGCTTCTACAGGCGTGGGTTGCGGCACTGGGTCAATCCACTTGCCGTGCTCGCGAATCAAATCTTTGAGTCGATCGACGGCTTCTGCTTCGGGAATATTGAATTTCACTGCGGTCTTGCCGACGTAGAGGTTTACTTTGCCGGGCGCGCCGCCGACGTAGCCGAAGTCGGCATCGGCCATTTCACCCGGACCATTCACGATGCATCCCATGATCGCGATCTTAACGCCTTTCAGGTGCAGGGTGGCTGCTTTAATTTTCGCTGTCGTCGTTTGCAGATTGAACAGTGTTCGTCCGCAGGATGGGCACGCTACATAATCAGTCTTAAAAATCCGCGAGCCAGCTGCCTGCAAGGTGTTGTAGGACAAACGAAGAGCTTGTCCCGGCGCTTCCTCGCCTTGCACCAAGATCGCGTCGCCGATTCCGTCGCATAGCAAGGAGCCAATGTTGGTGGACGCAGTGAGAAGAGTCTCGAGGAACACATTGCTGTCATCCTGAGCGGAGCGCAGCGGAATCGAAGGAGCCCGTTGATTCACTTTAAGATCTTGCGGCGGGATTCCTCGACTTCGCTCGGAATGACGGAAAGCGTCCTTCAGCAAAATAGGATGGCGCGCCTGCAACTTCGCTGCCAACAAACGGAATGCTGCGATCACCGGCAGATCTATTTCGTCTGCGACCGTGACAAACTGCGCACTTTCTTGCGCGCTGACTTTCGCAATCGCCTCATCATCCCGTGGATCGATCGCGATGATCTTTGCATCCTCATAAACAATTTCTGGCTTGTAATCGCCCATTCGGTCGATCTTGTGCGCGATCTTGTCGAAGTTCGCTTGCCGTACCACAACGCGAATCAATTCGTCTCCGCCGAGTTTGATTCGTTGGCCGGGGTCACCGACCCCGGCTACAGAAATCTTTTCTGTTGCGCGCCGCTGGTACGAGAACGGATCAAAAGAAAGTTGGACGTTGGGCGTTGGACGTTGGGCGCTCGCCACGGCGGAGCCCGTCCATGGCGAAGGCGGGTTGGACGTTCTGTTTATGTTCCCGATGAGCGCTTTCGCCACGGGAATTTCATGCGGACTATCTTCCGTAAGCGAAACCCGGATCGTATCGCCAATTCCATCCGCGAGCAGCGATCCGATTCCGATCGCGCTCTTGATCCGCGCATCTTCGCCTTCGCCGGCCTCGGTGACTCCGAGATGCAATGGGTAATTCCAATCGGGGCCGAGCTCGTTTAATCGCGCGACAAGTAGCCGATAGGCAGCGATCATTACCTTCGGATTGCTCGCCTTCATCGAGAAAACAAGATCGTGATAGTCGAGGTCGCGAGCGATCCGCGCGAACTCGATCGCGCTCTCCACCATGCCCAGGGGCGTATCGCCGTAGCGATTCAGGATGCGATCCGAAAGCGATCCGTGATTTGTGCCAATACGCATGGCGATTCCGCGCGTTTTGCACAACTCAACAAGCGGCGAGAATCGCTCACGGATCCGTTTTAACTCCGCCACGTACTGTTCGTCGGTGTATTCGCGGATAACGAATTTTTTCGAGTCGGCGTAGTTGCCGGGATTGACGCGCACTTTCTCCACCCATTTGGCTGCCTCCATCGCTGCCTCGGGCTTAAAATGGATATCGGCGACGATCGGCACATCGCACCCGCGGTCGCGCAAACCTTTGACGATGTGCTCCAGATTGCGCGAATCCTTTACCGTAGGCGCGGTGATCCGGACAATTTCGCACTCGGCATCTGCGAGCTCGATGGATTGCTGGATCGACGCTTCGGTATCCATCGTGTCGCAGGTGATCATCGACTGGACGCGGATCGGATTGTCTCCTCCGATGCCCACGTTTCCGACCTTCACCTCGCGTGTGGCGCGGCGACGGTACTGAAGCGGATTACTGCAATAGTTCACGAGAATCGAAATGTACGAAGACTCGAGCAACCTCGCAATCGCGCTGCCGTTCTATGGCGTTTGCGAGTTTTTGGCAGGCGATTGGGCTTCGAACTGGTCGAGCTTCTTCCTGACAAACGGCAAATCCTGCACGTCGAAGAACGTGATGTAGAGCATGTAACCGATGATCAGCACGGCACAGCTGGTCTGAATCACCTCGAGCACGCGCATGTTTACCGGTTTGCGGCGGACAGATTCAATCAGCGCCAGTACGATGTGGCCTCCATCAAGCACCGGAATGGGCAGCAAATTCAGGATCGCCAGGTTCACGTTGAGAATCACGCTGAACCACAGCGCCAGTTGCCAACCGCGTTCGCTTTGGAAAAGAAGATAATAGATTCGCCCGATTCCCACCGGCCCGCTTAGATGTTGCAACTTTACGTCCGATTTCGGTGACGCGACGGCGCCGATGGTCTTCAAGGTACTGGTGACGCTGTTATAAACCTGCTCGATCGGATTCGGATGCTGGATCGACACAATCCCACTCGTATCCCATTGGATTCCGATTCGCGGCTTCATTTCTCCGGCCGTGGGCAGCGGCGTCGGTTTTACTGGAATATCCAGCTTCGAGCCGTTGCGCTCGACGTGCAGGACAAGCTCTTCAGTTGGATGTTTGCTGATGTATTCCAGCAACGCGATCGGATTGTAGATCGGGGTTTGATTAAACCCACGGATAATGTCTCGGGGACGCAGCCCGGCTGCCGCTGCAGGGCTTTTTGATTCTACTTTTTCGATGATCGGCGTTTCTGCCGGATAGATCAGCAACTGCCGCACACTTTTGCGCCGCCAACCTCGGGTCTCTGCTTTGTAAGGTTCCACCGATACCGTTTGCACCTTGCCGTCTCGCTGGAATTTCACTGCAATCTTGTCGCCCTCGCTCCGCACGACGTCCCAGCTGATGCTGTTGTTCATTCCCATGAAACGCCTGACTGGTTTGCCATCCACGGACAGGATTTTGTCACCCGGTTGCAGCCCGACCTTTTCCGCTGGCGAACCCGGCATGACGTAGCCAATTACAGTCGTTGAATCGCCTTCGCTTACTGGATGACCAACAGCCCAAACAATTCCGGCAAAAAACAGGGCCAGCAGCAGGCTGAACACCGGACCTGCGACCGCTACAATGATTTTGTCCAGCGCGGAAATCTTTGGCAACTTCGCCCGGTCCAGGTCGGCTTTGCCCTCGATAATGTCCATCGGCGCAAGTTGCGGCAGTGCAACAAAACCTCCGAATGGCAGTGACCCGAGCGAGTATTGGACGCCGTTAATTGTCTTCTTCCAAAGCGGTTTGCCGAACCAGACGCCAAATTTCTCGATGTAAAGACCTCGCCACCGCGCCGCGAGAAAATGCCCAAGCTCGTGTACTACGATCAACAGATTAAACAGAATTAGGACCTCGATCAGGATGAAGATGACGCGAGCGATATGCAAAATCATGTGGTCAGCCGGTGATCAGTGAATCGTTGGACACGCCATTCTGTCTGCCGTTCTAAATCTTTTAACGTTTGGCCGATTGCAGGTATCCGTGCGCTTGCGCTCGCGCCCACTGATCGGCTCCCAATATTGCATCCAGATTGGCGTGCGCAACGGGCGTGTGCCGGTTCATCACTTGTTCAACGATTCCCCAGATTTCTGGAAACCGAACTTCGCCATCTAAAAACGCCGAAACGGCGACTTCATTGGCGGCATTCATCGCCGCCGGCAATGTGCCGCCGATCTCTCCCGCGCGACGCGCCAGATTCAATGCGGGAAAGTCATCGTAGCGTGGCGTGGAAAATTCCAACTTCGATACTTTCGAAAAATCGAGTGGCGGCAACGAGTTCGGGACACGATCCGGCCAGGTCACGGCGTACTGGATTGGGAAGCACATGTTTGAATAACTCAGTTGCGCTAATGTGGAACCATCTGAGAACTCGACCATTGAATGGACGATGCTTTGCGGATGGATGACCACCTCGACACGTTTCATCTCCACGCCAAAAAGCCAGTGCGCCTCGATCATCTCCAGGCCCTTGTTGAACAATGTCGCAGAATCGATGGTGATTTTGGGTCCCATATTCCAAGTCGGATGTTTTAACGCCTGCTGAGGGGTGATCGAATCGAATGCTGTTCGCGGCGTTTCTCGAAACGGGCCGCCCGACGCAGTAAGGATGATCCTTCTGACATCCGTTGGAGACGCGATGCCCTCGTCGCGTCCGGGCCGAAGGCGGCCCGCCTCCAGGCACTGAAAAATCGCATTGTGCTCACTATCCACAGGCAAAACATTGACGCCATTATCGCGCGCCTCCCGCATCACAATCTCGCCTGCCATTACCAGTATTTCCTTGCTCGCCACGGCAAGATCCTTGCCCGCTTTGATCGCCGCCAGCGCGGGACGCAAACCGCCCGTTCCGACGATTGCCACCAACACCATGTCCGCGTCTGTCAGGCAGGCGATCTCGATCAAACCCGATTCTCCGGACAAAATCCGCGGCTCATAATCGAGTGCTCTCCGAAGAACATCGATCTGAGTTTCATCAACCAGGCAAATCGATTCCGACCGGACTTCATTCGCAGCGGCGGCCAGTTTTTGTGCATTGCTTTTCGCCGCGAGTCCGACGATCTGCATCCGCTCCGGGATATCCCGCGCGACCTTCAACGCGCTCTCACCGATGGATCCTGTCGCGCCAAGAATAACGACACGTTTACGATTCATTTAGACAGAATGAACAAAATTAACAGAATGAATCGATCAAATCAGAGAGAGACTTGCTCTTGTTTCGGGAGCCGAAATTTACTCTTGTACTCTAAACGTTCCGCCCCAGAATTTAGGAGTAGCCCCTCATCAATCCCCGTTGCAACAAGATAATTAACGAGTTGCACTTCGTGCGCTTTCGCGAGCAACTGGTTCGCCTTTAGTTCAATGATTAACGAAT
This sequence comes from Candidatus Udaeobacter sp., assembly GCA_036494375.1. Lineage (GTDB taxonomy): Bacteria > Verrucomicrobiota > Verrucomicrobiia > Chthoniobacterales > UBA10450 > Udaeobacter. The sequence continues at coordinate 6,252 of DASXOI010000200.1, read as the reverse complement.
CATTTACCAGTAAGTCAGCGGTGAAGAAACCAACGACTTGGCCGTCGTAACGGACAGTGATCGGTCTTTGTGCGTCAACTTTCAATCCCAACTTCTGCAACTCCCAAATCAACGCATTTTGATAGACTGATTCTAGAAATCGGGGCCCGAGACCTGAGTGCACTTTCATTGCGGCGCCGATCACTTGGTCGCACAAGTCGTATTGTTTAAAGTCCGCGACCATTCTGTTCATTCTGTAAATTCTGTCGGCCTTTTATGGCACCCGAATTACCAGTCGCATGTAGAAAAACAACAGCGGCGCGGTGAAAAGCAGGCTGTCGAGGAGGTCAAGCGCTCCACCAATTCCCGGAAGCAGATTGCCCGAATCTTTTACCCCGGTGCTGCGCTTAATAATGGATTCGGCTAAATCACCGAGGATTGCGGCAACCCCGAGTAGCAAACCGAGCACGGTAGCATGTGTCCAATTGAGGACCGCCAGATGTCCTGGCATGAGTTTGTAAAGCGCAAGGCTGCAAAGCAACGCGAAGATTATGGCGCCGAAAAAACCTTCCCAGGTTTTCTTGCCGCTGATGTGCGGCACCATCAAATGCCGCCCGATCGCGCTCCCCGTTAGATACGCGCCCATGTCCGAGAATTTGGTGACCGCGATCAAATACAACACATAGAACTGACCGGTGAGCTGGCCGCTGCTCGAACGCGGAGTGAGATACACAATTTTGGTGATGAAGTTGTAAAGCCAAAGCACGTAGAGCAGACCGAACAACGTGTAAGCCATCGTCTGCAACGGCTCGTCATTCCGAAGCCGTGCAAACATTTGACGTCCGAATACCGTCAGCAGAAAGAAAAGCAGAACCGCGACTTCGAAATCATAGGAGCCCGCCGGTCCGATTTTAGAGAAATAATAAAAACTCCCGGCAAGCATCACCGCCCCACAGAGCATTGCCGTGATTTTGAAATTCGGCAGGCCCTTGTGATCGAGCATCCGGTAAAATTCCCAAAGCCCGATCATTCCGCACACGCTGATCAAGAGCCAGAACAGGATCTCATAACCGGAGAACATGATCAGCAGAGCGACTGACCATAAGGCGATGGTGCTGGAGAATCGTAGAATGAACGTGGAACGTGGCGTGACTACGTTTGGCCCGGTTTGCTCCAGCGTGGCAGGCATGGCTCTCCATCATCCCGAAGGAAGGCGCACTGTGCAAGAAGTGAGCGCCTGCCTTTAGTGCCGAAAGCCAAATTGTTCCGCCTCTCAGCTTGCCGAAAGGGGAGAGGATTGAGGTGGGGGATTACTACACTGAGCTCAACGTTTCCATTGCGGGAATGTGCGCGTGTATTGGGCGAGCTGGCGCTTGGCCTGACTTCCGTTGAATACAATCGAGTCATGTGGCTCCTCGCAGCGCTTGGCGCGCAACTGCGGCTGACGACAAATATGCTCGACGGGATGGTCGCACTCGTGTCAGGTCGCGCAGCGAAACTGGGCGAACTTGTCTTTCAAGCAGGGATTCGGGATGCTTGTCGCGGAAACAAATGTTCCGGTTGTGCCTTGCGGTCTTATTGGAATTTTTGAGGCTCTCCCACCAAAGCGAAAAGTTCCCCGACCTGGCAAAATCGAATTGATTATCGGAGAGCGTCTGAGCTTAGCAGCGACTCCAAACAACCGCGAAGGTTGATTACAGATCGCGCGACGTCTCGAATCCCGTATCCGCACCCTAGCGGCGCAATGACTGACACAGACAATTTTGTCTGCGTCGCATCAAGGACGGGCGCGCTCCAGATCGCCCCAGTGGCGGACTGGAGACCGCCGCTCCTTGTTGTCCTCGCAGGCAGGATTGCCTGCGTCACGGATGTTCCGCAAAACGCTCCAGCTTTTGCGCCAGATCAGGAGGAACGTGTGCGACTATCAGAGCATCATTGCCCTCGTATCGCAATTCGAGCACGTGACCAATGCGATAGATCTCCGCGATCAGCGCGCTTTCGTTCGCGGGAATTCGAAACCGCGAGCGCAATCGCCATGAGCTGAGTGCGCCCTCGAGAGCTTGCACGAGTTGGTTTACTCCTTCTCCTGTGCGCGCGGAAATCGCCACACTGCCGGGAAACCGCTTGAGGTAAGACTCGACCACTTCTCGGTTTGCCACATTATCGATCTTGTTGAAGACGATTAGCGTTTGCTTGCCGTACGCGTCGAGTTCTTTGACCACTCGATCGACCGCTTCCATCTGCTCGTCCACGCGCGGGTGACTTAAATCAACAATGTGGATCAGCAAATCAGCTTCGCTGACTTCTTCCAGTGTCGCCTTGAACGATTCAATCAGCGTGTGCGGAAGCTTTCGTAGGAAGCCAACGGTGTCCGTGAGCAGGACCCGCTGCTTGTTAGGCAAAACAAAGCTGCGCGTCGTGGGGTCCAGGGTGGCGAAAAGTTTGTCTTCTGCTACCAAGTCCGCTCCCGTAAGAAGATTCAGCAAAGTCGATTTCCCCGCGTTGGTGTAACCGACCACCGCTGCGACTGGCCATTGATGGCGTTTTCGCCCTTGTCGCTGAATGGCGCGCGTTTTCCGCACCGATTCCAGCTCGCGCTCGAGGCGCGCGATTCGTTCCTGCACGCGGCGGCGGTCGACTTCCAATTGTGTTTCACCCGGGCCGCGTGTGCCGATCCCGCCAGTCTGGCGCGACAGGTGATGCCACATCCGAGTCAGGCGCGGCAAAAGATATTGCAATTGCGCGAGCTCGATTTGCAATCGGCCTTCACGGCTGCGCGCTCGTTGCGCAAAAATATCGAGAATCAATTGCGTTCGATCGAGCACCTTGCGCGCGAATAGGTTTTCGAGGTTGCGCCCCTGGGCTGGTGAAAGTTCATCATCAAAAATGACAGAGGTGACTTGTTGATCATGACATGATGCCTTGATGGACTCGGCCTTGCCTCGGCCGATGTAATAGGGCGCGGTAGGTTTCTGCAATTTTTGCGTCACGGTATCGACAACTTCTGCGCCTGCCGAATTCGCCAACTCGCGCAATTCATCGAGCGAATCGTGCAAGTCCCACTTGGAGACGCCTTGCTTTTCCAAGCCGATCAGCAGCGCGCGCTCCCGTGACTTTTGCGGGCGCGTTTCAATCATCCTTGGTGCTGGCCTCCGACCGAATTCGGAGTGAGATCGATTTCACAGCTTCGTTGTGAGTAAGAAACGACAGGTTCAGCGGCGAAAAACTAGTTTGTCGCCGAAACCAGGTCAACTGCCTTTTGGCGTAGCGGCGAGTCGCCTGCTGAATCTCCGCGATGCACTGCGAGAGTGACTTTTTTCCAGCGTGCAACTCACAAATTTCGCGCAATCCAATCATCTGGGAAGCAGTCGCGCTTGTTGCTCCAGCAGCGCACACTTCTTCGATTGCGCCGCGCTCAAACATCGTTTCCACTCGCTGATTGATTCGTTCGTAAAGCTCGTTTCGGTCGCGGAAGACGAAGACGCCTGTAGCTGGTGACGCAGACAATCCTGTCTGCGTTGTCTCAAGGAGGGGCGATCTCCACATCGCCTCTCCCGCGGGCTGAACACCGCCGCTCCTTGCGTGGCCTGCGTCGCCAATCCATTGCTGGCGCTGCGCAGAAGTAGATTTTCCGGTAGCGAGACAAATCTCCAGAGCACGAACGACGCGTCGTCGATTTTTTAAATCAATTTTTCGCGCCGTTTCTGGATCGAGTTCGACCAGCTGCGACCTCAAATCATTCAAACTCATCGCATTTAGTTTCTGGCGCATCTCCGGATCAGACTCGGGCACAGGCGCAAGTCCGTGGGTCAACGCTTTGACGTAAAGCCCGCTTCCACCGACGACGATCGCAAGCTTGCAGCGCGAATTGATTTCGTCGATGGCACGCAATGCGGCGCGCCGGTACTTTTCCGCATTCATCTCATCGCGAAGAGGTGTTGTGCCGATCAGGTGATGCGGCGCTTTTGCCAGTGTCGAGCTGTCCGGTTTTGCCGTGAGTAGATCAAGTCCCCGGTAAATTTGAAATGCATCAGCGCTGACAATTTCCGCGCCGATTTGGTGCGCCACGTCAGCCGCCAACTCAGACTTTCCGGTTGAAGTCGGGCCGACGATAAAGAAACAGCGTCTCATCGATTCAGACGGACGCGACCTGTTCGACGTTTCTCCGAACAACAGAAACTGACAAGAGTGAGCGAATGAATGAAAGAAAAATGTGGTCAATCAATGTCACCATTTCTTTATCTTCACTTTGCCATCGAAAGCCATCGAGTTGCCATCTGTAAAACATTTGCGAAGTTTTTGTAGGCGCCGGGCAAAATTTTCGAAGGAGAAGATGAAGCAATATCTACTAAAATCTAAAGTCCCGGCTATCGGTCGGTTACTTCCACTCAGGACGAAGTTGTCCGCGTCGTGATTGCGCACCCGGACACGGCATTCATGCCGTCGCCGTCACGACGCTTCTTTTGCTCGTTATTGTTTGTCGCAGCTGGCATAGGTGTATTAGGGGCAATCGGCTCTTCGCCGGCCAGCGGGGAGGGGAATCCAGGTGCCAGCGCGAACAAGATTGACCCGTGGGTGGTCGAGCATACTGGGAATGGCCAGCAGGCGGAATTGATAGTCGTGCTCGTTGATCAGGCCGACCTCAGTGCGGCCGCGGATTTGGCCACAAAGAATGAAAAGAGCCGTTACGTGCACGATGCGTTGTGGAGCAAAAGCCAGTCAACGCAAGAGCCGGTTCTCCAGTGGCTGCGTGAACGCGGTCTGGAACATCGTTCTTTCTACATCGTCAATGCCATTCTAGTGAAAGGCAGCCGCGAGGTTGCCGAGGCGCTGGCAGCGCGACCGGATGTGGCACGCGTAGAGGGCAACCCGCAAATTCAGAATGTCCTTCCTCAGTCGATTCCTGCGGTTGAAGCGCCTTCACAGTCGGAGACTCCGAATGCGGTTCAACCGAACATCAATTATACGCACGCGCCCCAAGTCTGGGGGCGGGGATTTACTGGCCGGAGACTGGTTATCGGAACCGCTGATACCGGTGTTCGCTGGACGCATAACGCGCTTAAAAGCCACTATCGCGGCTGGAGCGGTACAATGGCCAACCACAATTACAACTGGCACGATTCTGTTCACAACAGCGCTGGCAATCCCTGTGGTAACAACGCACAAATGCCTTGCGATGACCAGGGTCATGGAACCCATACCATAGGCACCGCAGTAGGCGATGACGGTCTGGGCAACCAAATCGGCATGGCACCAGGCGCGAAGTGGATCGGTTGTCGCAACATGGACCAGGGCCATGGCACACCGGCCAGATACATCGAGTGCATGGAATTTTTTCTCGCGCCTTATCCGGTCGGCGGCACGCCCGCCCATGGCGATCCAACTTTGGCGCCCGACGTTACGACGAACTCCTGGACTTGTCCGCCTTCAGAAGGGTGTTCGGTTAGTACATTGCGGTCTGCCGTGGAGGCTCAACGAGCTGCTGGCATTATGATGGTAGTAGCAGCAGGCAATCAGGGCCCGGGCTGTTCGACGTTGTTGTCTCCTCCATCCTTTTACGAGGCATCTTATACGGTCGGAGCTTTGACCACTGGCACAGACACCATCGCTGTCTTCAGCAATCGTGGTCCCGTTACTATCGACGGAAGCCACCGGTTAAAGCCCGATATCACTGCCCCCGGAACGGACATCCGCTCCAGCCTCAACACATCCGACACTGCGTATGGAACCATGACGGGAACGTCCATGGCGACTCCGCATATCGCTGGTGCTGTGGCGCTGCTCTGGTCAGCCCGGCCTGAGTGGCGGCACAACGTCGACATTACTCGAACTGCCATAAATGATGCAGCTGTTCATATTTTAAATGGCGCGTGTGACGGTGGTCACGCGGTAACACCTAACAATACCTACGGCTACGGGCGGGTCGATGTCCTTGCTGCAGTTACCCGGCCCGGTCCGACGCCTGTGCCATATGATTTTAATAGCGATGCATATTCCGATCTCCTTCTTTTTAACGCACGGACGCGGCAGACGGCACTTTGGTATATGAACAACAATGTTCGGATCGGCAGTGCTAATGGTCCAACTCTGCACGGAGGGTGGAGCGTGGCGAGCGTGGCGGATTTTAACGGTGACGATCATCCTGATTACCTGCTTTTTAACTCAGCGACCCGCGCGACATGGATTTGGTACATGAACAACAACGTTCGCATCGGCAACGCTTTTGGTCCGACTCTTCCTGCCAACTGCACGGTGGCGGCTCTGGGAGATTTC
>DASXOI010000199.1:0-4804 GCA_036494375.1 Candidatus Udaeobacter sp. | reverse complement strand
GAGGGTGATTTTCACGTGATGATGAGTTGGTGATCCTCTGTCGTCTAAAGCAAGCTCGCCTGTTGGACTTTCGTCTTATTTAAGTGCGCCTTGGCGTTACCCATTTTGGGCCGCTAAGCGCATAAGTTCGATCCGATAATTAGCTCTCGGATTTCGCAGGGATGGGCCGGCGACAAGCATGACCTGTTCTGCGGTCATTCCGTTCTCGCGCAGCCAGCCGGCAATCCATTCGCGCCAGTCATCCGGTTCTTCGGCGAGATTGATCGGATACACCCCGTAGGAGAACGCGAGATTTTGACAGGCAGTGGAATCTGAACTCGGCGCGATGATCCACACCGGGGGTTTGAAACGCGAAATGGCGCGCGCGACCATGCCGCCGCGCGTTGGCACGAGCACCAGATCGCATGGAACCGTGTACAATGCGTGTTCGACCAAAGAAGCCATGCGATCGCTGCCAGTAGTCGCAACCTTCCGCTGCACGAATTCGCGTTGCGCAGCGAAGCTCCTTGGCGGCCGATGCGTTTCGGTGAACGCGGCGATATTCGCCAGCATCATCACTGCTTCTTCGGGAAAGTTGCCCATCGCTGATTCGCCCGAGAGCATGACGCAATCGGTGCCGTCAAGAATCGCGTTAGCTACGTCGGTGGCCTCTGCGCGCGTGGGCAGACGGCTCGAAACCATCGATTCGAGCATTTGCGTCGCAGTGATCGCTGGTTTTCCGGCGAGGTTCGCTTTGGCGATGAGCTGTTTTTGCGTGTAGGCGATTTCCTCAATAGGCACCTCCACACCCAGATCGCCACGCGCGACCATGATACCATCCGCTGCTGCGAGAATTTCGTCGAAGTGGGCAAGAGCATCGGCGCGCTCGATCTTTGCGATGATGAAAGGCTGTGCGCCAATTTTTGCCGCTGCGGCGCGGACAGCCTCGATGTCCGCGGCGCGTTCAACGAACGACTGGCTCACCGCGTCAACGCCTTCTTTAAGCGCAAACTCAAGGCACGCTCGGTCATGTGCGGTAAACGCGCTAATGCCCAGATCGATGCCTGGTAGATTCAATCCCTTGCGTGAACGGAGTTCGCCGCCAACGGCCACGGTGCATTCCACATCATTTCCGACAACGCGCTCGACCACGAGCTGCACGAGACCATCGTTAAGAAAAATGCGATTACCGGGCTTCACCACCTGCGGCAACTGCTGGAAGCTGGTCGAGGCGCGCTGCGCATCGCCAACGATGTCCTTACTCGTTAACGTGAAGCGTTCGCCGGCACGAAGTTGAATCGGTTCCGGATCGATTTTTCCCAGCCGCAATTTCGGTCCGGGAAGATCAGCCATAATTGCGACGCGCCGGCCTGTTTCACGTGCCGCGTCGCGGATGCGCTGAATAACTTCCGCATGTTTCGCAGGGCTTCCGTGTGAAAAATTCAACCGCGCGACGTCGAGTCCTGCGCGAATGAGCCGCGCCAGAATCTCGGGTGATTCCGAGGCCGGGCCGATCGTTGCGACGATCTTGGTCTTATGCGCGGGAAGTGCCGCGTTCATGAAGCGAACGTCGTCTTGCCGCTGGCGCGCAGATCGCTCGCAGCCTGCTTTACGCGCTCGGCCATCGCCGATTCCGCAAGCGCGAGATATGCCCGCGGATCGTAGACCTTTTTATTCCCGACTTCGCCGTCCACTTTCAGCACGCCGTCATAGTTCTTGAACATGTGAGCGGCGACCGCGCGCGTGAATGCGTACTGCATGTCGGTATCGACATTCATTTTCACCACGCCATAGTCGAGCGACTCGTGAATTTCCTCCTGTGTTGATCCTGAGCCCCCGTGAAACACGAGATGAAAACGCGCGTTTTCGCCGTATTGCTTCACCACCGCGTCCTGGCATTCCTTCAAAACTTTCGGTCGCAGCTTCACGTGACCGGGCTTGTAGACGCCATGAACATTTCCAAATGTCGCTGCGAGCAAGTAACATCCGCCGATTGGATTTAATCGACGCGCGACTTCCAGCGTGTCCTCAGGTGTTGTGTAAAGCTTTGCCGCGTGATCGCCGACTACATCATCCTCTTCACCGCCGACTGCGCCCGTTTCGATTTCGAGCACGAGATCGTTCTTTGCAAACCGCTCAAGCAGTTTGACCGAAATATCGAGATTCTCCTCTAACGACAGATTGCTTCCATCGAACATGTGCGCCGTGAAAAGATTCGGCCGGCGCGCAGCGCGCCGCTTTTCGGTTTCTTCCACGAGCGGAATGACGAACTTGTCGAGCTTGTCCTTGAGACAATGATCGGTGTGTAGCGCAACGTAAATCGGATAGCGGTCGGCGACGCGGTGCACGTGCTCGGCGATCGAGATTGCACCAAGAGCCGAATCTTTCACAGAAGTACCTGATGCAAACGCGCCGCCGCCCGTGGAAATCTGAATGATGCCATCAGCCTTGCTCTCCGCGAGTCCACGCAGAACCGCGTTGGCGGTCGTAAGTGATGTGACGTTGGCAGCGGGAAGCGCGAAATGCCCGGCACGGGCTCGATCGAGGATCGCACGGTAGGTTTTAAAATCAGGAACTGGCATAGTGCCTCAATTAGCTCGATCCGGGTTAGATGTTCCTTCCAGGAGTTTTGCTGCCCCAAAGTTAACAGGCGTTACTCGGCTGCAAAAAGCGCGGAATCCGATTTCGGTTTCCGTACGACGGAATGATCGGTGACGATCACAGTCGTGCCCGGCTTAAGTTCGTTAGCGAGCTTGTCAGCGAAGTCCGGACTAAAGCGCAATCTCGATGCCAGCGTGTCAGGATCGACCGGCTTGCCTTCGCTGGTGACTCTCATCCACCGCGCCTCTTCGTGTTTAGGCGTGAACCGGCTTGGTTTTCCAGTTGTTCCTTCGAGCATGGTAAAAACGTGGTTCCCCAGCTGTTCACGCCCGGTAATCTCGACCGCTGCGCGTCCGATCGGATCACCATTGCGATAAACATACATGGCCTGATCAGCTGAACTGATGACAATCGTAATCGGACCTTCCAGACTTCGTTCCGGGCGCCAATCGTAATCGTCCTTCTTCAAAGGATGCAGCATCTCCGGCGTGAAATCCGTGGGCGCCAGGATCAGGCCCGGATTTGAGGCAAGGCGCGGCACTGGCGTTTTGCTGTCACCGATGATGACCGTGCCGCCTTTATTGGTCGTGGAGAAGAGCAGTTGAGAGAAATCATAGGGAAGACGGACACAGCCGTGGCTGGCCGCGTAGCCCGGGAGCTGTCCGGAGTGCATGGCAATGCCGCTCCACGTGAGCCGTTGCATGTATGGCATTGGCGCGTTGTTATACGTTTTAGAACGGTGCGTCTGCTTTTTCTCGAGAATGCTGAATACGCCACCCGGTGTCGCATGGCCTTTCGAACCCGTGCTCACAGTTGAGCGACCGATCAGGATGCCGTTGCGATAGACGTGCATCGTCTGTTCCGGAACGCTTACAAGAATCATGAGCGGACCTTGAGGCGAAATTTCAGGATGCCACCAGTACTCGCCGGGTTTGAGTCGGCCAGTGGGTTTCCCTGTCGGGCTGCCCTTGGTGTGAAACGACGGTTTTTCCATCGCCTGTGAGGCGGTGAGAAGTCCAACGGAGATAGCAAGAGTTAACAGGGGTTTCATGGCGCAATTCAAAGGCGAAGTATTACTGCACAACGCGTTGCATTCAACGCTTCGCTGGAGAATTGAAAAATCGGCATCACGTGTTTCTGCTCACCGTTACGGTGTGATCGCGAAGGATCTGTCGACGACTGCGGCTTGGTACCCTCAAATTTTCGATCGGCTGCGGCGTTGTTATGCGCGCTCTTTGGTTCCTGATTTCGGCAGGCGCTCGTCGGTTAACAAACGCCAGAGATGGTGATTGACGAAGATCAGTTCCTTGCCTTTCCTGACCGGCACGACCAGGCCGGCTTTCTCAAGCGAGCGCAGATATTTGGTGGCGGTAAGGCGCTTGGCAATGCCGCGCTGTTCCAAAAAGCGGATCTTGCAATAGGGCTGCTCGAAAATGAGCTCGACGAGTTCCTTGCTGAAAACCGGTTTGGGCAGAGCGGCCTTCGCTTTCTCGAGGGTATCGGCGAGCAAGTCGTGAATAGCCAGAATCTTCCGGGTCGTTCCATGTGCCGTCTGTTCGATGGCCTCGAGCATGTAAAGTAACCAGCCTTCCCAATCGCCGTGTTCGGTCACTGTGCGCAAGCTGCGATAGTACTGCGCTTTGTTTTCGATGATGAAACGGCTCAGGAACAGAATGGGGATTTCGAGCAAACCGTTCATGATCAGTTGAAGAATAATCAGAATGCGTCCGGCGCGGCCGTTGCCGTCAAAGAATGGGTGAATGGCTTCGAACTGATAATGCGCGACCCCGACGCGAACGAGCGGGTCGAGATCGGTCGAAGAGTCGTTAGAAAACTTTTCGAGGTTCGCCATTTTGCGGCGGATCAAATCTTCACCTTCAGGCGGCGTGTAGATGACTTCTTTCGTCTCGGGGTTCTGAAGTGTTGTTCCGGGGAGATTGCGAATGCCGGCTTTGTTTTGGTTGATGATGTTGACGAGATCGATGGCGAGGTTAGTGGAAAGAAAGGGTCGTTTACGGATGATGTCCACACCATGCCAGAGCGCATCGCGATAATGCAGAACTTCTTTGGCGTGCGGCGAAAGGTCGGCGGCATGACCGTTAGCGGCGAGGCCACGGAACAGCTCATCGTTGGTGGTGAAGATGTTCTCGATCTCAGAGCTGAGTTTTGCCTCCTGAAGAGCGAGGGTGTTAAGCAGAATCGTGGGATTCGGAATGGTGTGAGT
>DASXOI010000198.1:0-9952 GCA_036494375.1 Candidatus Udaeobacter sp. | reverse complement strand
TTCTGCATATCGAGTCCCATGGATGAGACCTTGTCGTGATCGATAACGATACGCGCTTGAGGCTGGTCGATTTTCGTGTCGATGTCGCCGAACTGAAACACGTGCGCCTGCATCGCTTTTTGGAAAATGTCCTTCGCGAATTCAAGGATTCGTTCCTGGTCTGCGGTGGACGCGATGATAAAGCTCACCGGAAAATTGTCCGAGCCGGGGAGTGCTTCCGGCATAATCGGAAACATTTGAATCGCCGGGATGGCTGACAGCTTCTGCTGCACAATTGGCAAATAATCTTTCGTCGGGATTTTGCGGACACCCCACGGTTTCAACACCATTCCGCCAAACCCGCTGCTTGGGTTTGTAATCTGAAACGTGAAACGAGTATCGGGAATATCGTGAAACACTTTTCCGGCTGCGTCGGCATATCGAATCGTATCATCAATGGTCGCATTGGCCGGCGCCGTAATAACGCCAAAGATCACGCCCTGATCTTCTTTCGGCGCGAGTTCTTTCGTCGCTACTTTCGGAATTGCGAGAAACATCAAACCCGCAAGCAACGAAATCCCGGCCCAAACAATGTAAACAGCAGGGCGCGCCTGCAACGTGCGATCCAGATGCTTCCCGTACCAATCGCGGAGACGATCAAATGTGCGATCAACAAAGCCTTTGAAGCCATGCTCGATATGATGAGGTGGCAACAAATATGCCGACATCATCGGTGAAAGAACGAGCGCAACGATACCCGAAATGAAAACTGCGCCCGCTAGTGTCAGCGCAAATTCGCGGAACAACGCGCCGGTTAGTCCACCCTGTAACGCGATCGGGGTGTAAACGGCCGCCAGGGTAATTGTCATCGCGATGATCGGGCCAATCAGTTCGCGCGCGCCAACCAGCGCTGCCTGCATGCGCGATTGTCCCTCTGAGATATGGCGTTCGATGTTTTCTACAACGACGATCGCATCGTCGACGACCAATCCGACTGAAAGCACGATGGCCAGAAGCGTCAGTAGGTTCAGACTGAACCCGAACAGCTGCATTAAAAACAAAGCGCCGATTAGCGAGATTGGAATCGCGACAATCGGGACGACGACAGATCGGACCGAGCCGAGGAACAAAAAGATTACGACCATCACGATCAGCAGAGTGTCGATCAACGTTTTTACGACTTCGTGAATCGCGTCGTTGATGTAGGCCGTGGCGTCATACGCCATCTCCGCTGTCATGCCTTTCGGCAGCTCCTTCTTAATTTGCTCAAGCTCGACACGTACACGCTTGATCACGTCGAGCGAGTTGGCGTTCGGCAGCACCCAAATGCCCATGAAAACAGCCTTTTGCCCGGAGAATCGCACTTCCGTGTTGTAGTCTTCCGCGCCAAGCACGACGTCAGCAATGTCGCCGAGCCTAACGAGCGTGTTTTTGTCCTGGCGAACAACCAGCTGCTTGAACTGGTCTGCGGTGTGCAGGTCCGTGTTGGCAGTTAGGTTTACCTGCAAAAGCGAGCCCTTGGTGTTACCGACCGCAGCAAGAAAATTGTTTTTCGTCAGTGCCTCCCGGACCTGCGAAGGACTGATATTCAATGCCGCCATCCGGTCCGGCTTCATCCAGATGCGCATCGCGAAAGTGCGCCCGCCGAGAATATCCGCCTTTTGGACGCCGCCGATCGCCGTAAGTCGTGGCTGGACGAGCCGCACGAGATAATCTGTGACCTCGTTAGGCTGAAGGATGTCCGAAGTGAAACTCAAGTACGCGGAGGCAAATTGCGAATCTGCGGCCTGAATGGCGATGACCGGGATCTGTGATTCCGGCGGCAGATTGTTCCGGATCGCGCCGACTCTCGCGCTGATGTCGGAGAGCGCTTTGTTCGCGTCGTAGTTTAGCTTCAATCGCGCGGTGATCGTCGACACGCCCTGAGTGCTTTGTGATTGGATGTAATCAATTCCATCCGCAGCTGCGATCGCCCGCTCGACCGGTGTGGTAATAAAGCCGCGCACTAACTCAGCATCAGCGCCGACGTAAACCGTAGTGACGGTGATCGCCGCGATGTCGCTGCGCGGATATTGCCGGACGTTCAAGGTCTTCATCGCCTGTAATCCGGCGATGAGGATTACGAAGCTGACGACAATCGCCAGGACAGGGCGCTTGATGAAAAGATCAGTGAACGATGTCATTTCGCTAACAATTCGTCATTCCGAACGGAGCAAAGCGCAGTCGAGGAATCCCGCGGCCTCACGTCAAAGTTATCCAACGAGGTCCCTCGACTTCGCTCGGGATGACAGTGGTTCAGATTTCTTTCGTCATTCGTCATTCGTGCTTCGTCATTCACCTCACGTATCTGGCGGTTTCGGATTCAGTTCCGGTTTGGGCGCAAGATCGTTGTTCACGGCCACCGCCATTCCGTTGCGCAATTTAAAAACTCCGGTGCTCACAACTGTTTGGTCTTCTTTCAATCCTTGCGTGACTGCGACGAAATCGCCACGTGCTTCTCCGATTCGCACAAACTGCTGCCGAAGCGTATCCGATTCCTTGCCCGTCTTCGGGTCTTTCTGTTTCTCGATCACGAAAACCGAATCGCCGTATGGCGCATAAGACACAGCCGATCCAGGAATCACGACCGTCTTTTTTGTCTCCGCCAAAGCAACTTCGACCTTTGCGAACATCCCGGGATGCAGCGCGTGATCGGGATTATCCAATGTTGCCTGTAACGGCACGTTGCGCGTGACCGCGTCCACCATGGAATTAATCGCAGTCAATTTCCCTTTAAACTGACGACCGGGGAACGCATCGGAGCGCACCGTTACCTCCAGATCTTTCGACAGCTTCGAGAGATATTGTTCGGGCAACGCAAAATCGACATAAACTGGATCAAGCGCTGTCAGCGCCACGACCTGCTGACCTGCGTTGATCATTTGGCCAACGTTCACCTGGCGAATACCAAGCTGCCCATCGAACGGGGCGATAACTGTCTTCTTTGCGATGCTGGAACGCATCTGATCGACAACGGCGTTCATTCGCGTGAATTTTGATTGGGCAGAATCAAATTCGGCGCCTGAAACGACCTTCTTTATGGCAAGATCGCGAGATCGCTCGAGATCTGTGCGCGCCAACTGCGCGTCAGCTTCTGCAGATCGCAAAAGTGCTTCCTCTTGTGACGCATCGAGTTTCATCAGCACCTCACCCTTTTTTGCCACGGCGCCACTGTCGAAATTGATTTCGCTGACAACACCGGCGAGCTCTGTCGAAACAACTGCACCTTGGACGGCGCTAACCGATCCGACCGCTGTCAGCCTCGGAGCCCAATCTTCCTCTTTCACCGATGCGCTCGTAACAGTCGTCGGCGGCATCGTGTGCGGCATGCTCATCATTTTGCCGATTTGCAGGAATTTGATGCCAACAACAAAAACGCCTATCGCCAACAGCATGGCTATTGCAATAACGATGCCTTTGCGTCGCCGCTTTGGTTTGGACTGCATCGGACGATTTAAAACTGGTCTCGCTACATCATGCATAAGCGAGTTCTGCCTCTGGTTTGAATAAACAGCTCCATAGTCTGCGCGTCACTTGCAATTGTCTCTCCCGCCGCTCAGTCGCGGTCATTTCGTGCGGACGCAGCACATCGAGCATCAACATACCACGAGCGACGGCGAAAATTAACTCGGCCATTTCGATTGGCGAAAGGCCGCGTGTGGTGTTTTGAGCCTCTGGCGCTTTGCTGATCAGTTCTGTAACACCGGCCATCGCGGTTTGCAAAACGTCGCGCACCAAATCGGCGACGCGAGGATTTCGTGAAGCTTCCGAATAGAGGTCCACAACGAAAGCTGAGACCACTCCGGTCTCCTCCTCGCAGCAATGAGCGGTGAACAGGATCTCGAGCGACTCCAGAAGCGTCGGGGCTCCTTTAGCGCGTTGCAGTACGTCGGAAATCTCTTTTTTGTGGCGATTCGCCATTGCGGAGATGACCGCCTCTTTGTTTTCGAAATAGCGATAGATCAACCCGACGCTGATTCCGGCCTCGGCACTGATGTCGTGCATGCTGGTTTGATGAAAACCGCGCTTAGCGAAGCAGATAACGGCTGCATCGAGGATCTGACAACGCCGATCTGGAACGGAATCTATTTGGGGTTGCGTCATAGAGTTGGGACAATGAATGAACGTTCATTCATTGTCAAATCCGTTAGCAAGATTAGGTACGGAATGGCTCTATATTTTTGAAAACACTCCTCGCGAAGTGCGATGAGGATGCCATCCGCAATCTTTGGCGGTCGGCGCAGCGCGCACTAAAACCACATCTCGGTATCGTTCTGAGCGCAGTCGAAGAATCGCGGATCAATTTTGGAGCCACCCTCAGATTAGACCTAGGGATGCCTGCCTTCGCTCAACGTGGCGGGACAGTTTGTAAGTTCAGGGTTCCAGTGTCTAGCAATTCGCCTTGACTGCAATACTGATATTTGAGAACAGATTTGCACTGGAGCAAGACGGCAGGTGCAGACAAAAATTTTTACAATTTTGTTCTTATCTTTCGCGGCTGCCGCACTCGCCGAAGACTTCAAAACGGTTAACGGCAAAGAGTACAAAGATGCCACGATCACGCGCGTCGAACCCGATGGCATCGTGCTCAAAACAAACTCGGGAATCACGAAAATTTACTTCACCGAACTGCCGAAAGATGTTCAGGAACGCTTTCATTATGACTCCGGGAAGGCCGCGTCATATTCTGCCGAGCAGGCAGCCAATTATACCGCATATCAAAAGCAACAGGAGGAAACCCGACGTCAACAACAGGACGGCGACGCAAGGAACAACGCGGCATTAGCGGAACAACAAGCCGCCACAAATCGCACGCAGGCCTTGCAAACCCGCTTCGGCCAGCTTCAGAAACAGGAAGATGACTTGCTTCGCCAAATCGGCCAGGACAAACAACCCGGGCCGGAGTACCGGCAGGGCAAGTCTGTGCGCCACCAACCGAATCCGCAAAAATCCGAATTACCGCTTCTTCAGAGTCATCTGAGCGATATTCGTCGCGAAAAAAGCGAAGTGAGAAAACAATTAGAGAAGGCGCAGCGCTAGCAGGTAGGGACGCCGCGGTGCGGCATCCGGGCGGCCCAGCGCGCCGTCCCTACCATGCTTTCATTCTTATCGATCCACGTTTACATACGCCGCCGTGAATAAATGGCGGTCCGGGGGCTTCCTGAAAAAAAGCTGGTTGTGCAAAATACTGCTCATCGCAACTGCTCTTCAGGTCGCGTTCGCGACACAAACATATGGCAATGAGAAGCCGCTCACAGTTTCCGCCATTGTCACTGCCGACCATCCCGTAAATCGCCTTGTCCCTACAGAAGCATTGGGCGCCGGCGTCGACGGTCACGAGAAAGGCGAATGCGCCCAAATGTTCACGGACAAGAACATCACGGAAATGTTATCCGCCGGGCTCGGACCGCTGACGTATCGACTGCGGACCGAGCTGGGCAGCGAAGCCTGGCATTGGAACCCACGCGGCAGGTGGAGCGATCCGCTTCACAACTGCGGATACTGGACCTCAGACGACTCGTTAGGCGAAGCGATTAACGTTTCCTATGGCTATCGGTTGCCGCGCCGCGGCAACACGATCGATCAGGCAAACGATGACGGTTACTCTCGTATCGCGGATGGCGATACCAACTCATTTTGGAAAAGTAATCCATATCTCGATTCACATTTCACCGGCGAATCGGAGGACGCTCACCCGCAGTGGGTGGTGATCGATCTCGGCGCCCGAAAATTGGTCAACGCTATCCAAATCCATTGGGGAATGCCGTACGCTACACGCTACCGTGTCGAGTACTGGCCCGGCAACGATCCGATGCATCTGCAGCCTGATGATGACGACGACTGGCAGCCGTTCGCAAATGGCACAATCGCTGATGCTCATGGCGGTAGTGAATTGGTTCGACTGGCAGAGCGTCCGCGCGCTGTTCAGTTTGTGCGAATCCTAATCAGCCGGAGTTCGCACACTGCGGCGGAAAATTCAGGCGATGTTCGCGACTCGTTAGGCTTCGCGATTCGAGAAGTCGATCTTGGGAAGTTGGGTAAGGATGGGCGTTTTCATGATCACATTCGTCACGCACCCGATCGGCATCGCCAGACAATTATTTACACGTCGTCTACCGATCCGTGGCATCGCGCCAAAGATCTTGATCCGAGTACAGAGCAGCCTGGGTTGGATTTCGTTTTGCGCAGTAAACTCACTAACAACCTGCCAGTGCTTGTTGCGGCCGGCGTCTTGTACGACACACCAGAGAACGCTACCGCTGAAGTCCAGTACCTGCTGCGTCGGAATTATAGCCTCGAAGGAATCGAACTGGGCGAAGAGCCGGATGGGCAGTGGGTTTCGCCAGAGGATTACGCCACACTGTACGCCGGCGTTGCCCGGCGCTTGGTGGCACTCAAGTCGCCACTGAAAATCGGAGGCCCGAGCCTGCAAAATTTCGAAGACCAACTGCTCGCATGGCAGAATGGATCCGGGAATCGTTCGTGGATGAATCGATTTCTCGGATACATTCGGGATGCAAAAGTTCCCTTCGATTTTTTGTCGTTCGAGTTCTACCCGTTCGACAACATCTGCGCAGATCCTGCACCGCATCTGTTGCAAATCCCGGAGCGCCTCGGCGCGATGATGGCCAGCTTGCGCAAAGACGGAGTGCCTGCAGACATTCCATGGCTCATGACCGAATACGGCTATTCTGTTTTTGGGGGACGCCCGGAGGTTGATATCGAAGGCGCGCTCTTCAACACGGATACCGTTGGCGTATTTTTGTCGTTAGGCGGCGCGAAGCCGTACCTATACGGCTATGAGCCAAACTATCTCCAGAATGAGCTCAAATGTTCCTGGGGAAATCTTATGATGCTTCAGTTAAATCCCAAGGGGGATCAACTGAACCGTCTCTCTGCTTATTATGCTGCTCAGCTCCTGACCAAAGAATGGATGCAGCCAGTCAACGAGCAGCACGAAATATTTCCCGTCGTCGTAAAAGAAACGAAAAACGACGCGCACGAAGTGACGCCTCTTGCCGTAACTGCATATGCGGTGCGACGACCTGACAAGCAATGGGCCCTGCTCGCAATCAACAAGAATCCAAAACGCGCAGCCCAGCTCAATGTGGAATTTACTCTCCCCGGCGAAACGCAGCCGCTGAGCTTTGTCGGCCAGGTTGAAGTAATTCAATTTTCACGCGCGCAATACGCGTGGCGTGACGATGGCTCAAGCGGCCACCCAATCCGCAGCATGCCTCCTGCTCAATTCACGCGTGAAGCATCAGCAAGTTACCCACTACCACCGTATTCAGTCACCGTCCTTCGCGGAAAATTTAAGCACTAATGCATGGCGACGAGGCCCGCGTTTCATTTGCCGAACATTCCCGCAAACCATCCTCTTCTTTGGGATTTCAAGGCCTTCTGGAACTCCTCCTTCACAAAATCCGGGTCTCTCGCATGAGCCAGCGCGTCAATGAGACTGATGCGTTCAGCGATAAGCAACTCGATAAGACTCTCGTCGACGGTATGCATGCCGTCTTTAGCGCCGATTTGAATCAGTCCAGGTATCTGCGAAAGCCGCCCGGCCCGGATACACGCCTCGATTCCTGAGTTCACCGTCAATAATTCCGTGGCCAAAACCAAGCCTGCCTGCCCGCTTCGCGGCAGGAGATACTGACACACCACTCCCAATAACGACCACGCAAGTTGGGCACTAACGAACTGCTGACCCTCTTTGGGAACGGCATCAATAATTCGCGCAATGGCTGTTGGCGCGTCGTTGGTGTGCATGGTTCCAATCACAAGGTGTCCCGTTTCCGCCGCCGTAATCGCGGTTTGCATCGTGTCCAGGTCCCGCAACTCTCCAACAAGAATGACATCCGCATCTTGTCTCAACGCGTTCTTGAGGGCTGCAGCGAAGCTGTGCACGTCGGAACCCACCTCGCGCTGGTTCACCAGGCTCCGCCCCTGCGAGTGAACAAATTCGATTGGGTCCTCAATACTAATCATGTTGACGGAACGCCGATTGGCTATCGTTTGAGCCATGCTCGCCAGTGTTGTGCTTTTGCCTTCACCGCTCGCGCCTGTCACCAGCACCAGGCCAGCCCGCGCGTCACACCAACGATCTACCACGGGGGAATGTCCCAACGACTTTAGATCGGGGATCTCGGCAAGGATCTTTCGGAAATTCGCTTCAATCGCACCTGACACATAGCAGGCATTGCCGCGATACCGGCCGAGATCATGAACCTGCAATGCGAAATCAAGCTGCCATTCGTTTTCCAGCTTCGCGCGTTGTCCCTCCTTCAAGGCATCGATAACCAATCGCCTCGTATCTTCCGCAGACAGCACCGCTGCGTCTTCGGTGAGGGGCTTGATGACACCAGCGACGCGTATCATCGGCAGCGCCCCTGGTGTCAAATGAAGATCAGAAGCGCCCTGCTGGGCGGCAAGAACCAGTAAATCGATCAAGTCATCTTGCTTCATAAGTATTCAAATGGTGCCATCTAGCCGATTCCCCTCATAGCGCGACGCAGTTCGGATTCATTGCTCACTGAAGCCAAAGCGGTTTGTTCCGTAATCATCTTCCCTTTGAGAGCGGTGAGCGTCGATTGCAAAAATGAAACCGCAGCAGGATCCGATCCGCGGGAGATATACTGTTCGATGTTTTGCAACTCTCGTCTGGCGATCCAGTCGCGCATGGCCCCCGCATTTTCGACGTGCTCCACCAGCAAATGCAGGCCTCCGTCAGCAGATGGAACCAGCTTCTGGCAAAGGACGCCAGAAAGTTGGTTTGCCAGAAGATTCACCCCATGCTTCTCGTCTTGCGAAGGAAAAAGATTCAAATAGCGCTCCATCGTATCGCCAACGTTCTCCGAATGCAGAGTTGAAACAACGAGATGTCCTGTCTCCGATGCTTGAAGTGCAGTCAACGCAGTCTCGTAATCCCGGATCTCACCGACGAAAATAACATCCGGCGCCTGACGAAGCGCGCTTCGCAAGCCACTGGCAAAAGTCTTGGTGTCGCGTCCGACCTGTCGCTGTGTGAAATGACAGCGCTTGCTGGTGAACTGATACTCGACGGGATCCTCGATCGTTACTATATGTCGCACCAGGTTCTCGTTCATCCATTGAAGGAGCGACGCAATAGTGGTGGATTTCCCTGAGCCGGTTGGTCCCGTCACGAGAATCAGGCCGTGCTCGCGAGCGCCCCACCGAGTAAGGAGCCACTCGGGCAGTCCGAGCTCTTTTAAAGGAGGCACTTTGGTTTTGATGCGTCGCAGGACCGCAGCGAGGCGGCCCATGGTGCGGTGCAGGCTCACGCGGTAGCGCGTCTGCGTGCGTGAGACAAAACCGCTGTCGCGATCCATCTCGCCGTCGCCTTGCGCGTTCCCGCCACAGGCCTGCCAGAACGCGGTCAGGTGCGCGACCGACATTGGTTCTTCCCCGAGCACAATGATCTGTTCATTGATCTTGAGCCGTGGCACCTCGTTCTCCTGAAGGAATACGTCACTCGCCTCCCGTTGCTCCGCGGCGTCAAGAATGCTGTCGATGTTTTGCGGCATGGCTCGCAACTTCTACTACGCATGCATAGGTCGCAAACGCGTTCCTGACTGATCCGAAACCTGCGCAAGAGTTCTCATTGCTCGGCATCTAACGACAACAACGATGGGTGCTCATCTCGGCGATCGTGACAGGTAATTATCGAATCGACCATCTTGAATTTGTGAGAGAAGCTGACGAAAGAGTTCCTTGCTGATCATACACCCGCGCACGACTTCAACGTCATCGTTGGGACGGGCCAGCGAATCAACAATCTTTTGAGACGCGACGCGGTCACACCGCCGCAAGCCAACCAGAATGTAGAGCGTGCCGGCCGGTGTCGCGTGAACGAGCGCAGCTTGCAACTGCTGCGAGGCATCAGGCCGCTCTAAAACCGCTCGCAAATTGC
>DASXOI010000197.1:0-8167 GCA_036494375.1 Candidatus Udaeobacter sp. | reverse complement strand
TCCCGGCGCAACGACAGACGTTATTGAGGCCCAAAAACTGTTGCGCGAAAAAGTTGCCGACGTGACGCATGCGTTGCTGCTGGCGAGCATCCGGCATTCGCTTGCGGTAGTGAGCATGCTCGGGCCCACGGTGAAAATTGTGTCCGTCGATATCGATGCCTCGGCGGTCGAGCGAGTCGTCGAACAACAGCCGTTACAGTCAATCGGCATGGTCACAGACGTGGAACCATTTCTGCGGGAACTCGCCGATTGCCTCGCGACGCCATAATGTCATTCTGAGCGAAGCGAAGAATTTCGGATCGATTGGGAACGGTGCCGGACAA
This sequence comes from Candidatus Udaeobacter sp., assembly GCA_036494375.1. Taxonomy (GTDB): domain Bacteria; phylum Verrucomicrobiota; class Verrucomicrobiia; order Chthoniobacterales; family UBA10450; genus Udaeobacter. The sequence goes on along the minus strand of DASXOI010000197.1, from coordinate 7,844 downwards.
AACAGGCCAGAGATGTTTCGCTTCGCTCAACATGACAGCGGTATGCATGAGATGAGTTCTAGTGAATCCCGCGCTGCCAGGTAAAATTCACAATCGATGCGCGAGCTGCTTCTTTGTCCGCCGGATTACTACGGCATCGAGTACGAGATCAATCCCTGGATGAGCATCGCCCGCGGCGCCGAAACGGCGATCGTTCAAGAGCAATGGAAACAACTGCATGCGACCCTTTCAAAATTGGATTCCAAGGTTCATCTGATTCCGCCGCAGCCGCGGCTTCCGGACATGGTTTTCACCGCAAACGCCGGGCTGACGATTGGCCGCAGATTCATTCCCAGCAATTTCCGCCATAAAGAACGCGCTGGAGAGCAACCGTTTTTTGCCAAATGGATGGAGCAACAGGGCTACGAAGTCGATTGGCTCCCGGAGAAACTTTACTTCGAAGGCGAAGGCGACGCGCTCTTTTGCAATGACGCGCTCTTTTGCGGTTACAAATTTCGTTCTGACATTCAATCGCATCGCGCCATAGCAGAAATGCTCGGTTGTCTTGCCATCTCGGTCGAGCTGTCTGATCCACGCTTTTATCACCTCGATACATGTTTTTGCCCGCTGCCCGATGGCGGCGCGTTTTGGTTTCCGGATGCGTTCGACGAATACGGGCAACGCGCAATCCGGGCGCACGTGACTGATTTGATCGATGTCGCACCCGAAGAAGCAATGCACTTTTCATGCAACGCTGTGGTGATCGAGCACGACATCGTTTTGCCCGAAGGCGCGCCCCAGCTCGTGACGAAGTTGCAAGAGCGCGGCTACCGATGTCACCCGTTGCCGATGACCGAATTCATCAAAGCAGGTGGCGCCTGCAAGTGTCTTACCATGTTCATGCCGCAAAGAGAGAAGGCTTGAGGCAGGGACGGACCGCCGGGCCGTCCGTGAAGCTTTGGCGCGCTCGGCGATCGCGCCCTACCTTTCAGATTTCGCTCGCAGCGCCTGTTCGATGCTTCCGACCGGCAAGCAATTGACTACATCCTCTCTGGTAAGCCAGCCTTTGCGGGCGATGCCGATTCCGAACCACAAGTCTTGTAGTCGCTCCGTGCGGTGAGCATCGGGATCGATCACGCATTTGACGCCTTTTTGTTTGGCTAATGGCCACCACCGCCAATCGAGGTCGAGCCGCTTGGGCGCGGCGTTGAGTTCAATCCATGTGCCGGTGCGCGCTGCCGCGTCGAGCACCGCTGGAATATCGATTTGGTACGGATCGCGTTTCAGAAGCAGTCGGCCAGTCGGATGCGCCAGCAGCGTGACGAACGGATTTTCCAGGGCGCGAATCACCCGCTGGGTCATCTCGGATTCACTCAAATTGAAAGCGGAATGAACTGACACCACGACGTAATCGAGTTGCGACAGCACCTCGTCGGGAAAATCGAGCGAGCCGTCGCGCAGGATGTCGCATTCGACTCCGGCAAATAAACGAAATCCATCGAATGTCTTGTTCAGCTTGCGAATCGCAGCGACTTGCTCGAGCAACTTGTCTGCGGCAATCCCGTGCCCTTGAACAGAACTGCGGCTGTGATCGGCGATACCGAGATACTCCAGCCCAAGTTCGCGGGCAGCTTCGGCCATTTCTTGGAGTGTATTGTGGCCGTCGCTTGCGACGGTATGGCAATGAAACGTGCCGCGTAGATTTTCTTTCTCGATAAGCTTTGGCAGGGAATGCTGTTTGGCCGCTTCGAACTCGCCGCAATTTTCCCGTAGCTCTGGCGGAATGAAATCGAGATCGACCGCGCGATACAAGTCGGCTTCATCCCGCACACTGGGAATTTTGCTCACCGGTCTTTTCTGTTTTTTGCTAGCGGCGCGGCGCGCCGGCCCTGCCATTTCTGGATCCGGAAGCAGCGCGAGCCGATATTCATTGAGCGTCCAGCCCCGTTTCAACGCGCGGCTACGCATCTCGATGTTGTGTTCCTTGTTCCCGGTGAAATAAGCGAGCGCAAACGGGTATTCTGCCGTTGTGACCACGCGTAGATCGCACTGCACTCCCGAACGCAGCCGCGCGCTAGATTTGGTCGGACCTTGCGCGATGACGGATTCAACCAGCGGATGGGAAACAAAAAAATTCGTAACGGCTTCCGGTTCCTTTGTTGCCACCAGCAAATCGAGATCATGGACGATTTCCTTTCGCCGCCGATAACTCCCGGCGATCTCGACTTGCAAAGCTGCTTCATGCGCAGCCAGATCCGAGCGCAGCGCTTCCGCCTCAGCTGCTACCTGGCCAAATTGAAATGAACCAGCGTGCGATGCTCGTCTGGCGATGGCATCACAAATCCTTTTCTGTGTCGTTTCGCCAAAGCCCGCCAACTCAGCGACCCGCCCCTCTTCGCATGCCTTTTGCAACTGTGCGATTGAACTGACTCCAAGGCTGTCGTGGAGCGCTTTGATTTTTTTCGCGCCGAGCCCCGGCAATGAAAACAATTCCAGAATTCCCGCCGGAAATTCTGCGCTCAATTCCCGGAAATAATTAAGCGATCCGGTTTCGGCCAGTTCCTTGATCTTCACCGCGATGCTTTTTCCAATTCCCGGAATTTTCGCGACGGCTTCTTCGTCTTGAAAGTTCGATACATTCGCACCGAACGTTTCGATAGCGCGCGCTGCATTCGTATAGGCCCGAATCTTGAACGGATTTTCGGCTTTTAACTCGAGGAGCGTTGCGATCTGCTCCAGAACGCCAGCGATTTCCTCCTTAGTCATCACCAAGACGGTTAAACCTGAATTACGCCGCCGTCGATGCGGCTATTAATTCAAATCGTAGACTTCGACGAGAGCAACTCCGACGGTGTTGTTTACACCGCTCACAACGGCGGTGTAATTGCCCGGTTGCAGGTCGGCTATAATCGCTGACTCGGTTCCTGTAGTCGGAGCATGGCCGCTATTCTGAATATCGGCGACCTGATTGCTGGTGATAATCCCGCCGAGTATCGTCGTCTGCCAGTCATCACTAGTACCAATCAGTGCTCCGGTCCCGTTATGCAGTTCCAATCTGGGATTAGCCAAAGCATCAGGGATCCCAAATTGAGTAAGCTCAGGACCAATCGCACGAATGATCACCCTCTTTGCTCCACTCCCTTGAACAATAAAACCACCAATCATCACATGCTCACCTGTCTGAACAAAGCTGCGGGTGCTGATGTTACTAAGACTTGAGCCCGCGCCAGCACTCAAATCGTAGACTTCGACCAGAGCAACTCCGACGGTGTTGTTCACACCGCGCGCGATGGCGGTGTAGTTTCCCGGTGACAGGTTTGCAATAATCGCTGATTCGCTTGCCGCAGTCGGAGCATGGCCGCTGTTCTGAATATCGCTGACCTGAGTGCTCCTGATAATCCCGCCGATTATTGTCGTCTGCCAGTCATCATTGGTAGCAAGCAGTGCTCCACTCCCATTGTGCAGTTCCAATCTGGGATTAGCCAGGGCATCGGGGATCCCAAATTGAATGAGTTCAGGGCCAATGGCACGAATGATCACCCTCTTCGGTCCGCTCCCTTGAACAATAAAACCGCCAATCATTACGTGCTCACCCGTTTGAACGAAGCTGCGGGTGCTGATGTTACCAAGGCTTGTCGGACCTGGTTGAGTTAGATCGTAGCCAATAACATCGAGATTAATGCCCTCCGGCGATGTCCCGCCGATGTCGGAAGATTGTCCCGTGCATGAAAAGGCATTCTGCACGTAAGGATTCGCCTGCGGACAGGGGGCACTCAGCCAATCACCGAAATCGCCATCGGGGTCCTGATTGAAACCGACGATGTTTGTGACTCCGCCGTTGATTGAAAAGTAACGCGTTCCAGAAGAAGTGATGTTTCTATGCCCAGCAGATGACCAACTCAAGAGATCCTGCGGATTAAGATCGCTGCTGTTATCGCCGATGCGCGACCCGAGACCAATAACCTCGTCGATCTCATGTTCGGTTATGCGTTGTGCGTCGAAGCTATTCCCGTTGACTGGCCGGCTGAACTGAAACGGCTTGGACGAATTCAATGTAACGATCCCATCGTACGATCCGCCCTGTCCAACCGTGCCGTTTGCGAACATCGCTGGCGGCGTATTCAATCCAACTGCTCGACCATTCGCGCTTGTTGGCCTGATATTTGGGGACAATGCATTCCCCGGTAAGCTGGCGTTCGCGGTATTGTCGTTGCTGGTTCGCGCATCCGCTCTCAATGCGCTGATGTAGGTATTCCACGAAATGCTGGTGTAAATCGTCGTGTCGCTCTGTGAAACAAGTCCGTGCGATAAAGGATTGCCATCGGGTCCGGTCGTGGCGTAGCGGAACCGGATTTGAATCGTGATCGGATCGCTGAACAAGGACTCATAAATTGCGATCGCACGGTTAATCATCGCCTGAATGGCGGCTGCGTTTGGATTTCCGGTAATGGAACTGTCAAAGGTCGGATGAATCGTCAGGCCGGTAGTAGGCTCAGTCGTGATCGGAATCGTTTCCGAATAGTCTGTTAATGCGGTGGCATAGTAAGCGCGAACCCGATAGTAATAGGTCGTGCCCCGGTTTAACCCGGTCACTACTCGCCCGGTCACGTAACCAACGTCGAGGTCGTGATAGCCGTCGACAAAACTGTCGAATGAGCTGCTCGTGGACACATCCAGCAAGTAACCCTTCGCGCGCGATACGCCGAGCCACGTCGCCATGAAACTGCTTCGCGTGGGCGGCGGCGGCAAAAACGTTTCAATCTCCGATGGAAATTCGTTCTTGGTTGGAAGCTCCAACGAGATCTGCGCTTCCGCGTGGGTCTGATGCCTGAACGATCCAATTCCGAATTGCGATGCGCCCGGCGTAGCCGTCTGGCCTGACAAGCTGTGGTCTCCTGGCACGCCGGCCAGTCCCAAGACGACGCCAATAAATGCAAAGACCCTCAAATAAGACACGCGCCCCATTCCGCCCTCAACGAAGATCGCGGACTCTAGTTAGCACATTCTTGCTGCACAAGTCGAAAATGAGACGCACCCCGACTTTCGCCGTTCTGCATTCTGTCTCTCGTCACATCCGGCCGCGGCGCTGATAGAATTTGTAGCGATCGATAATCGATTCGACGTATCTGCGCGTTGCGGGAAAATCGATCTTTTGAAGAAACTGCCGCTCCGTTAACTCGGCAACGCCGTTTCCGCCGCTCCAGCGCCGGGCACGAGTGGCGCCGGCGTTGTATTCCGCCAACGCGAAAGGAGTTGGATCGGACTGATGGTTCCAGTGTTCCATGGCCCGATGCAGATACCAGGTGCCCGCCTCCAGATTTGTCTTTGGTTCGAAAAGTTGATCCGGGTTGAAACCGGCGATCTTATTTTCCCGCGCCCATTCGTTAGCCGCGACTTCAGTCACCTGCATCAGGCCCCGCTCTCCATGAGTGCCACGCTTTGTTGAATCGAACCGGCTCTCACGCCAGACGACGGCTTTCACCAGCATTGGATCGAGATGATGTTCTAACGCGACGCTTCGTATAAGCCGGTCGTACTGATGAAACCGGGCCGGGCTCATCCATTCGTAAAATGCGTACAGCGGATCCCCCGATTTCACTGCGACATAAGCAAAGGCCGCGGCGATTGCCAGCAACACGCAGAGAATCAATTTGAAAAGGAACTGTATCATTTAAGCCATGCTACAATAGCCGATTACAAAGTTAGGGCACGGGCACGAGCATGAATCAACACCATGAGACGCGCTACGTTCGCGTCATCGTTGATCGGGCAATTCATCGCGAGCTCGATTATTCGCTACCGGAAAATTTAGCCGCGCGCGTCGGAGTCGGCTCGCGCGTGCGGGTACCGTTCCGGGATAAATCGGCGCTGGCAACAGTCGTTGCGATCTCCGAGCAGAGCGAAGCCAAAGGCATTCGGCCCATCGAAGCGATCATCGGGGATGCGCCGGTCTTGAGCGAGCCGTTGCTCGAATTGGCGCGGTGGATCGGCACTTATTATTGCTGCCCGCTCGAAACGGTGATGCGCAGCATGCTGCCGCAAGTGATCCGGCGCGCTGAAGTCGGCTGGAAAAAACAGTTGTTCGTTCAACCCGCGAGCAGCATCGACGAAACCGAATTCGAAAAATTGCGACGACGCGCGCCGCGGCAGGCCGAATTATTGGAGGCGATTTCAAAGCTGGAAAAACCAATACGCGCGACGGAGCTTCTGCGGCAAACGTCGCTTGATAACCAGACGCTGCGCGCGCTGGTAAAGCGTGGTCTCGCTGAATTGCGCGAAGAAGCAGTGGTGCGCGACCCGCATGGCAACGAACAGTTTATCGCAACGTCGAATCTCGTTCTGAACGAAGAGCAAACGCAGGCATTAAGTGAAATCGAGCAAGCACTGGAGGCGCCTGAAAACGCGCGTCCGATTTTGCTCCACGGCGTCACGGGTTCCGGCAAAACGGAAATTTATCTGCAGGCCATCCGCGCGGCGCTCGACCGCGGACGCACGGCAATTGTTCTCGTCCCTGAAATCTCTCTTACCCCGCAAACAGTGGAACGCTTCAAAGGACGATTCGCCGAGGCGCAGGACGATGTCGCTGTTTTGCACAGTCATTTGTCTGAGGGCGAACGCCACGATGAATGGCACAAGATTCATTCCGGTCGCGCACGGATTGTGATCGGCGCGCGCAGCGCTGTATTCGCGCCCCTGAAGAACCTCGGACTGATCGTCATCGATGAAGAACATGAAACAACTTACAAACAGGAGGAAGCGCCGCGGTATCAGGCCCGCGATGTGGCAGTCGTGCGCGCCAAGATCGAACAATGCGTCGTCGTTTTAGGAACCGCCACGCCCTCGCTTGAGAGTTATCACAACGCGACGACTGGAAAGTACCGGCTCGTTACGCTAACGCAGCGGGTAGATCAAAAGCAGATGCCGCTCATTCGTGTCGTCGATCTGCGCCAGGAACGACGGAAGGAAAAGAAAGCCGCCATTCTGTCCGAGAGATTGTCGCGAGCCATTGCCGATCGTCTCGAGAAACGAGAGCAGACCATTTTATTTTTGAACCGGCGCGGGTTTTCCACCTCGCTGCTGTGCAGCAATTGCGGTGAAGCGCGCAATTGTCCGAATTGCAGTGTCGCCCTCACGTTTCATCGGCATTTTCTGCAAGGTGGATCGTCTCGCCGCGGCGAGACGATGTCCGGCCGATTAAGCTGTCATTTGTGCGGGCATACCGCAGCTGTTCCAAAGAAGTGTCCCGCCTGCGGACAAGACGCCTTGATTTATCACGGCTTCGGCACGGAGAAAGTGGAGTCAACCGTCGCGCAGATTTTCCCCAAAGCGGTGGTGCGCCGTATGGACGCCGATTCGATGACGCGCAAAGAAGCGTATCGCGAAACGTTGCGGAATTTTCGCACCGGTAAAATCGATATCCTCGTCGGCACCCAAATGATCGCGAAAGGTCTGCATTTCCCCAACGTAACGCTCGTCGGTATCATCAACGCTGATCTCGCGCTGCATCTGCCCGATTTCCGCGCCGGCGAACGCACTTTCCAACTTCTCACGCAGGTGGCCGGTCGCGCTGGTCGCGGCGAGACACTCGGCGAAGTTTTCGTGCAAACTTACACTCCTTTCAGTCCCTCGATCCAATTTGCGCGCCACCATGATTTCGCTGGGTATTTCCAACAGGAGCTCGAGTTCCGCGAACGCTGCGATTTCCCGCCATTCAAACACGCGGTCCTGATCGGCGTGCGTTCTGCTCACGAAGGCCGCGCCAAGCTTTCCGCCGAAACATTAAAGCGCCGATTGAGCGAAGCGTTGCCCGAAGAATTCATTTTAGGCGATGCAACCCCCGCGCCACTGGAAAAATTACAAGGGCA